>NZ_JBEZGQ010001085.1:0-2690 GCF_040650095.1 Actinoplanes sp. NPDC048791
GTCGAGCACGCGGCGGGCGCGTTGCAGCGCCTCGGTGCGGTCGGCGCCGGTCACGATGATCTTGGCCAGCAGGGAGTCGAAGTTGCCGCCGCGGCCATGATCACCTTGGTGTCACGCAGGGTCTGCTCGATGTCGCCGACCACGCCGTCGACCCGGCCGATCAGGCCCTCGGCCCGCTCGGCCAGCAGGGTCATCCGGCTGACCAGCAGCTCGGTCTGCCCGAGGAGGCCGAGCAGGCGGAACGGGATGGTGGCCGCCGACGCCGCCGTCTCCATCACCTGACCGACCGCGTACCGGGTGAGCTGGACGAGGGCGACAGGTGACGGGAGCAGGGCCATGAGCCCATTGTGCCCGCCGGGACCAGTGACAAACCGTGAGGGCGATCAAGCACCCGGTAGTAGGTTTTGGCATCCCGCGCCGGGCACGGCACTATGCATGGGTGCGACGAACCCGGCTCTGGATCTTCGCGATGGCGGCACTGGTGATCGTGGGCGGCGCGTCCCTGATCGGCCTCGGCATGCGCGACGACAGCGGCGGCACCGGCGGCGGTGGCGTGCTGCCCCGCTCGCTCACCTTCGGTGACGATCCGACTCCGAAGGCCTCGCCGACTCCGACCGGCCCCAGCCCGGAGGAGCTCGCCGCCCAGCAGCGCGCCAAGCGCGTCAAGGCGCTCGACGCGGCCCTGAAGAAGCTCGACGCCACGTCCCCGGAGTTCTCCGTCGCCGTGCTCGACAAGAAGACGGGCCAGCGCTACTCGTACCGGGGATCCGAGCGCTACGACACCGCCAGCATCGTGAAGGTACAGGTGCTCGCCTGTGCGCTGCTGCGCGCCCAGGACGCGGGCCGCAAGCTGTCGGCCGGTGAGCTGGCCCTGGCCAAGCCGATGATCCGGCTGAGCGACAACAACGCGACCACCTCCCTGTTCACCAAGATCGGCGGCGTGTCGTCGGTCAGCAAGTGCAACAAGCGGCTGGGCCTGAAGCAGACCACGGTCAACACCGCCTGGGGCCTGACCAAGACCACGGTCGACGACCAGGTGAGGCTGCTGTCCGAGCTGGTCGACACCAAGGGCCCGCTGGACTCGGGCTCCCGCAAGCAGGCGTTCACGCTGATGAGCACGGTCGACGCGGCGCAGGACTGGGGCGTGCCGGCCGTGGCCAAGGACGGCGAGACCACCACGGTCAAGAACGGCTGGGACACCCGATCGGCGGACGGCGGCCTGTGGGCGATCAACACGGTCGGCCGGGTGACCTCGGACGACGACGTGGACGTGTCGGTGGCGGTGCTCTCGCACAACAACAAGTCCATGGACGGCGGCATCACCCTGGTGCAGAAGGTCGCCAAGCTGACCCGCCAGCACCTGAAGTACTAAGCGGTCTCTGCTTCCGCCTCGGCGCCGGCCTGGCGGGCGGCCCGGCGCTTGCTGATCAGGCTGACGATCTGGCTGATGATCAGGACCAGCAGGATCGCCGCGACCACGCCCTCCCACGGCTCCGGGAAGATCGAGCCGCCCACCACCCCGATGGCCGCGTAGACCGCCGACCACAGCGCGCACGCCGGCACGTTCGCCACCACGAAGGTGCGCCAGCTCAGGCCCACGAACGCCGCCGCCAGCAGCACCGGCACCCGGCCGCCGGGCAGCAGCCGGGAGACCAGCAGCACCGGGATCTGGCTCTTCTCCAGCCGTTCCTTGACCGCCGCCAGGTGCTCCTCGTCGCGCAGCCAGCGCAGCCGGCGGGCCAGCTGCTCGCCGCCGGCCCGGCACATCGCGTACATCACCAGGTCGCCCACGTACGCGCCGGTCGCGCCGGCCGCGATGGTCAGCACGATCAGCAGCGGGTGGTCGTGGAAGGCCAGCGCGGCGGCTCCGCTCACCGCCGCGCCGGTGGGCACGATCGGCACGATGGCGCCGAAGGCGACCACCAGCGCCAGCCAGCCCATGGCTCCGAGCTCGGAGATCACGTGGCCGGCTCGAAACTGAGCGTCTCGCCCTGGGCGAGGACCCGCACGCGGGTGTCCGGGCACGCGGCGGCGGCGCGCCGGGCGAACTCCGTGCCCGGGTCGTGGAACATGTGCGCCCGGTAGCGGCCCATGCCGGCCGGCCAGAACGTGCCGTAGTGCACCGGGACCGCCCAGGCCGCCTTCACCCGGCGCAGCGCCTCGGCCCCGTCGACCGGGTCCAGGTGGCCGTGCGCCCCGAGGGTCGGTCCCCAGCCGCCGACCGGGACCAGGGCCAGGTCCAGCGGGCCCAGCGAGGCCATGTCGTCGAACAGGCCGGTGTCGCCGCCGTACCAGGTGCGGGCCGCGCCCTCGACGACGAAGCCCATCGCGACCGAGCGCAGCCTGGACCAGGGGCCGCGGCCGCCGTCGTGGGCCGCGGGCACCGCGCGCACGGTGACCGCGCCGACCGTGGTCTGCTCGCCCGGCTCGAGCTCGACGCAGCGTTGCGCCCACTCCCGGCCCAGGCCCTTGGCGACGAAGCCGGTGGCGCCGCGCGGCAGGATCAGCAGCGGCTCGCCGGGCACCGCGCGCAGCGACGGCAGGTGGACGTGGTCCGCGTGCAGGTGCGACACCAGCACCGCGTCGGGCGGGGCGGGCAGACGCGGCGTGGGCCCGGCCCTCACGCCCAGGTGGATAAGCCGGTCGGTGAGCCAGCGGTCGGTGAGCAGGGAGACAACGGAGTCGGACAC
>NZ_JBEZGQ010001086.1:0-2682 GCF_040650095.1 Actinoplanes sp. NPDC048791
GGCCCGGCGGATCGTCACCCTCGGCTCACCCCTGCACGGCACCCGGATCGCCGGCGCCGGCTCCGCACTGGCCCCCGGCTCCTGCCCGGCGGCGTGCCGCCAGCTCGCCCCGGGCAGTGCACTGCTCGACGACCTCGACGAGGAGCCGGTGCCCGACGGCCTGCCGTGGCTGTCGCTCTGGACGACCAACGACGAGACCGTGCAACCACCCGACTCGGCCCGCCTGGACGGCGCCACCAACCTGGCGGTGCAGACGCTGTGCCCGGACGCCCGCATCTCGCACAGCGCGCTGCCCACCGACCCGATCATCACCGCCCTGGTGCTGACCGCCCTCGGCACGACACCCTGGTCGGCGCCCGCAACCTGTCCCGCTTAGCCGACGGTTCTAGGCGGGGTCGTTGGTGGAGTCGATCTCCTCACGCAGGCGGCGCTGCTCGGCCTTGCTCAGCGATCCGCCGTCGGTGATGCGCAGCGCCCACGGCAGCGGGCAGGGACCGTCATGCTCGTGGTCGGGGCACAGCGTCTCGACGATGCGGTCGGCCAGCGCTTCCACCTCGCCGGCGGTGGCGACCACCGGAATCGTGATGCGCCACAGCTGCGTCCCGGACTCGGTCACTTTGCGAACTTCCTCGGGGGTGTGAGGCGGCCGGCGCCGGGAGATCCGGCGCCGGCCTCGACGGTTCGGGTCAGTTTAGCTGTACGCGATCATCACGGGCCGCACCCGCAGAAGCTGCCGTACGTTCCGCGCCAGACCTCGCTGTAGAACAGGAAGCCGCCGCTCCAGCGGTTCATCCGGCGCATCCAGTCCGGAGGGTTCCGCTGGTGGATCACGCGCGCCGTGAAGTTCGGGTCGAGCCACTGCTTGAAACGGTTCTTGGTGCATTGCCACGCCTGGCAGTGCTTCGTGCGGCACCCGCGTGGCGCCTGGCTCGACGCGTCCTTCTTGGCCGCCTTGGACGCTTCGCTCTCGGTCTTGCCCTCACCCGCGCCCCAGACCGGTCCGGTGCACTTGGGATCGCTGCCGACCAGATAGCACTTGGCCTTGCACTTCCACTTCTGACCGTCCAGGTCGGCCTGGTTGACCGGGTCGGCGGGGTAGCCGTACAGGTTGTCCCCGCCGCCGTAGACCGGGTCGAGCGACAGGAACCGGCCGACCGCCGGGTCGTAGAGCCGCACGCCCATGACGACCAGTCCGGAAACGGTGTCGGCGGCCCGCTGCTTGGCGCCCAGCCAGCCGTACCGCACCGGGGCCTGGCCGGGCCGCCGCTCGCCGTTCTCGGTGAAGTCGAGCGCGACCGGCGCGACGGCGGTGTCCAGGGGAAGCTGGAGCGCGACGTCACCGTGCACGCCGGACAGCTGGAGCACGGTCTGCCCGGACTTGCCGGTGGTGGCGGTCAGGTCGCCACCGGCCGACGTGACGTTCCGGGTGACCGTCCCGGAGGTGTCCTCGACCACCCAGCGCGGGCTGTCGCTGTCGCTGCAGTAGTGGTTGACCCGGGTGGCCGTGGTCGTCCACGTGCTGCCGCTGCCGGTCGCGGAGACGGTGGTCCGCACCCGGTGCGCCGGGTCCAGGGTCCAGGTCTGCCGGTTGGTGCCGGCGGTCTGCTGCTGCGGCAGGTCGTTGACGAAGTACGCGACCGTGCCGTTGCCGCCGGCCGTGGTCGCCCGGCCGAGGGCGTCGTACCCGTAGCCGGAGCCGGACAGCCGGTCCGCGCTGTCGTACGTGTAGCCGGTCGTGGTGCCACCGGCCGGGCAGTCCGCGCCGGGCGCACCGGTCGCCGAGGTCACCGACTTGCGGTTGCTGCGCGCGTCGAACGTGTAGCCGCGGCTCACACACACCGTCTCGGAGGTGTCCTGCACGCCGCTGAGCCGGCCCGCCGCGTCGTACCGGTAATCCTGGGTCGACCATCCGGCGTGACTGGCCGCCTGGTCGTGGACCGTCCGGGTCACCGCGTCGGTGTAGACCGCGGCGCCATCGCTGTCCCGGGTGTAGCTGCGCTCCACGGCCGAGCCGGTCGCGTCGTCGCGGACCCGCACCGTGTAGCCGCCGGGCAGCTTCTCCTGCGTCACCTGGCCGTCGGCGTCATAGGTCGCCTGGAAGGCTCCGGCCACCGAGTCGGTGATCCGGGTCGCGAGGCCGCGCGGCTCGGCGGTCTCGTCATAGGTGTAGGTCACCGTCGACGGGACGGTGTCGGACACCTTGGTGGGCCGGTTCAGCCGGTCGTACTCGGTGGTGGTGCGACCGCCGTCGGCGTTGGTGTACGAGGACACCCGGCCGAGAGCGTCGTACCCCTTGGTGATCGTGCCGGCGTTGGATGTCACGCTGCGGACAGCGCGGCCGGTCGCCGGGTCGTACTCGGTGGTGACGGCGGGCACCGCGGCGCCCGTGCCACCGGTGACGGCGACCGTGGTGACCCGGCCGGCCGGATCGTACGACGTGGTGGTGACCCGGCTGACCCCGTTGGCGGTGTCGGTCACCTTGGCCGGGTTGCCCCACCAGTCGTACTCGGTGGTGCTGGCCGGGATGGCCGCGGGGTTGCTGCCGCCGCCGGTGACCGCGCCCGCCGGCCCGGTGGTGCAGATCTGGTCGGCCCACTCCGGCCGCCCCTGGCAGGCGCCACTGCCGCTGCCGGACCAGTACGTCGTGATCTGCGTGGCCGAGTCGGTGCCGCTGGAGCCCGG
>NZ_JBEZGQ010001087.1:0-2678 GCF_040650095.1 Actinoplanes sp. NPDC048791
CTCCGCGCGGAGCCGGCCTCAGGCGGGGGTTCACGCGTTGGCGCAGGTGCCGGCCTTCTTCTGGGCGGCGATCGCCTTGTCGGCGCCCTTGGCGTAGAGGGCCAGGCCCTCCTTGGCGGGCTCGAGCTTCCACGAGTCCTTCTCGTAGACCATCGTGTAGGACTGGGCCGCGACCAGCTGCTTGGCGATCACGACCGCCCGGTCGGCGCCCTCCATCCGGGCGCTGCTGAGCGTGATGGCCAGGCCCTTGCGCGAGCACGCGGTGTTGAGCTTGACGTAGTCGGCCTTGGTGATGGCCTTCTTACCGGCATCGGTGTACATGTCCCAGGCGCCGGCGAAGTCACCGCCGCTGAAACGGTCGAACACGGTCTGCGCGGCGGCCTTGGCGCCCTCGATCGTCTTGGGCTGGGGCCCACCGGCGGCCGCGGCGGCGGCGTTACCGGCCGGAGCGGCTTCCTTGTCGTCGGTGCAGGCGGTGGTGAGGGAGAGGGCGGCGACGGCGATGAGCGCCAGCGCGCCGAGGCGTCGGAACGGGTGGCTGTGGTTCATGCACCGCTTAATGTCGATGGACCGTCCGGCGTAACGGGCAAGGCCCTGCGGTGACGGATTCCTTACACTTGCCCGTACGCCCGTAACCCCGGTCACGGTCTCGCCGGGAGCCCGATGCATCGGCTATTCTGAGCGTTTCCACGGAAACGAAAAAAGCCACCTGAAAAGGTGGCTGACCTCGGAATGCTACCACAACAGGGAGTAGCTTTGTCAAGCTCCGCCGGCGGCACGGAAACACTGCGGAACGACGACATCGAGTCCGAAAAGGCCTACCTGGCCGTGCTCTACGACCGCCTCGACCTGCTGCGTGAGCAGGCCGACGAGCGGCTGCGCGCGATTCTGCTCGAGGCCGGCGGCACCCCGCAGGGCCGCTCCCAGCGCGAGGCGACCCGCAGCCATTGGGCCGAGCAGCTCGCCCAGATGAATTCCGTCGAGAACGGCCTGTGCTTCGGCCGGCTGGATTTCGCCGCCGACAATCCCCGCTACATCGGCCGGATCGGACTGTTCGCCGAGGACCGTGATCAGGATCCGTTGCTGATCGACTGGCGGGCGCCCGCGGCGCGCCCGTTCTATCTCGCCACCGCGGTGTCCCCCGAGGGGGTGACCCGCCGCCGGCATCTGCGCACCCGGGGCCGCGAGCTGACCGGCATCGACGACGAGGTGCTCGACATCGAGGCCGGTGCCACGGACGGCCGCGAGGACGTGACCGGTGAGGCCGCGCTGCTGTCCGCGCTGACCGCCAACCGCACCGGCCGGATGCGCGACATCGTCGAGACCATCCAGTCCGAACAGGACGAGGTGATCCGCGCCGGGCTGCCCGGTGTCCTGGTGGTCCAGGGTGGTCCCGGCACCGGCAAGACCGCCGTGGCGCTGCACCGCGCGGCGTACCTGCTCTACACCCACCGCGCCCAGCTGACCAAGCAGGGCGTGCTGATCCTCGGCCCGAACGCGACCTTCCTGCGCTACATCTCGCAGGTGCTGCCCTCGCTGGCCGAGACCGGCGTGCTGCTCGCCACCCTCGGCGACATGTTCCCCGGCGTGACCGCCCGGGCCACCGAGGCGCCGGCCGCCGCCGCGCTCAAGGGCCGGGTCGACATGCTCGACGTGCTCGCCACCGCGGTGGCCGACCGGCAGACCGTGCCCGACGACTACGTCGAGGTCGACCACGACGGCTTCCCGCTGCGCATCGAGCGGGCCGTCTGCGAGGACGCGCGGGCCGAGGCCCGGCGTTCCGGGCGTCCGCACAACCTGGCCCGGTCGATCTTCGTGACCGCGTTCATCCACACCCTGTCGCTGCAGATCGCCGAGCGGATCGGCGCCGACCCGCTCGGCGGCGACAACCTGCTGGAGGAGGCCGACCTGGCCGAGACCCGGCGTGAGCTGCGCGAGGACGAGGACGTCCAGGCCGCGCTCTTCCAGCTGTGGCCGATCCTGACCCCGCGGCAGGTGCTGCGCGACCTGCTCAGCGATCCGGACCGGCTCGCCTCGGCCACGCCGGAGCTCAGCGACGAGGAGCGGGCGCTGCTGCTGCGCGAGCGCCGGGCCGGCTGGGCGCCGGCCGACGTGCCGCTGCTGGACGAGCTGGCCGAGCTGCTGGGGGTGGACGACACCCTGCGGGCCCGGGCGGTGGCCCGCGAGCGCGAGCAGGCGATCGAGTACGCGGAGGGCGTGCTGGAGATCGTCGAGGGCTCGCGGTCGCTGGACTTCGAGGACCAGGAGGAGGAGATCCTGTCCGCCACCGACGTCGTCGACGCCAGCGCCTTCGTCGAGCGGCACGAGGTGATCGACACGCGTACCGCTGCCGAGCGGGCGGCCGCCGACCGCACCTGGGTGTTCGGGCACGTGATCGTCGACGAGGCGCAGGAGTTGTCGCCGATGGCCTGGCGGCTGCTCATGCGCCGCTGCCCGAGCCGGTCGATGACCGTGGTCGGCGACGTCGCGCAGACCGGCGAGCTGGCCGGGACGACGACCTGGGAGCAGGTCTTCGAGCCGTACGTGGCCCAGCGCTGGCGGCTGGCCGAGCTGACCGTCAACTACCGAACCCCGGCCGAGGTGATGACGGTGGCCGCGGACGTGCTCGCCGCGGTCGACCCGTCGCTGCAGCCGCCGCGCTCGGTGCGGACCGCCGG
>NZ_JBEZGQ010001088.1:0-2673 GCF_040650095.1 Actinoplanes sp. NPDC048791
GTCGGAGAGGAGGGAACCATCGGTCGGGTCCAGCGCCCTTACTCCGGTATGGGCTTGTTCCGCGGTGCGGGACCCGCCGGCTACGAGGACTTCGTCGCCGGCCGGTACCGCGAGATCGTTCGCTTCGGCGCGCTGCTGGCCGGGGACAGCCGGCTGGGCGAGGACCTCGCCCAGGAAGGCCTGATCGCGGCGTACCGGTCGTGGTCCCGGCTGGGTGCGCCCGACGGCCGACCGGAGGCGTACGTCCGGCAGGTGATGATCCGGGCCGCGATGCGGGCCCGGCGCCGGCGCTGGCGCGGCGAGGTGCCGACCGAGCAGCTGCCGGACACCTCCGGCCGGGGTTTCGCGGAGCAGGTTGACCTCAGCGTGCAGGTGTTCGCCAGCCTGCGCCGGCTGCCCGCCGACCAGCGGGTGGTGCTCGTGCTGCGGTTCTGGGCCGACGCCTCCGAGGCCGAGGTGGCGCAGACCCTCGGCATCGCGGTGGGCACGGTCAAGAGCCGCACGTCCCGCGCCCTGGCGGCGTTGCGCGCCAGTGGCCTGTTCATCGAATCCGCCCGGGAGACGCCGTGAACACCAGCCAAGTCAACGAACTCCTCGACCGCGCGGCCACCTCCGTGACGCCGTCCGAGACCGACCCCGCAGCCCGGATGCTCAGCCTCGGGCGACGCAGTGTGCGGCGCCGCCGCGCCTGGAAAGTCGCCGCCTCCGCCGCCGTGGCCGCCCTGGCCCTGCCCTTCGTCATTACCGCCGTGGGCCGGTCGGACGTCAACGAACAGTCGGGGACCCCGGTGAGCTTCGGCGGCGTGTCCGTCGTCATACCGGATGGCTGGCGGACGAGCACGGTGCAGAACTTCAACGCGTGCACCGCCGAGCCGCGTACCGTCTACCTCGCCGCCAAGTGGGACTTCATGCCGTCGGATTCTGTCCCTCCCGGGGGCGGTCTCGTCGTCTGCCGGTCGGACGGTGAGCCGTGGATGGCTCTCGTGGAGCGGGGGGTCAACCCGTCCCTCGGTCCGGAGCAGCTGGTGGTCAGGGACGAGCAGCTGCTCCAGGTGGAACAGGCCGGCACCCTCGGGGTCACGTCCACCTGGACGTACCGGCCCTACACCGGCCCGATCGAGGCGACGGCGGCCCTGATCTCCGGCGACGAGGAGGGTCGTAAAGCGCTGCTCGAGCGCATCACGTGGCCCGCCGGCCCGCCCGCCCCGGCCTCCGGCGGCCTGGCGTTGCCGGACCGGATCACCAGCGTCACCGCCGACACGCCGGCCCGCAGCGGCATGGTCGACGCGCACGACGCCAGGACGCTGGACCAGATCCTGACCACTCTCGCCGAACTGCGCGACCCCGTGCCCGCCGGTGCGGAATGCACCCTGCGGACACCGGGCACGGTCGCAGTCAGCCTCGGCGACGTCATCGTGGTGCTGGGCGACGCGACGTGTCCGCAGGCGATCTCGACCGGCGGTGGCCGCGTCCGGGTCCCGGCCGGCCTCGGCGAGGAACTGCTCGACCTGATCGTGGCGAGCGACCACGCCGCGACCGAACGGGCCACCAAGGACTGACCCGGACCCTCAGGTCCGGCTGAGGATGCTCAGGTCCGGCTGAGGATCCTCAGGTCCGGCTGAGGATGCTCAGGTCCGGCTGAGGATCCTCAGGTCCGGCTGAGGATGCTCAGGTCCGGATCAGGGCAGGAAACGCACCTCGGGGAAGGCCCGGCTCGGGCCGTCGAGCAGGTGCCCCCGGCGGCCGCGAAGGTGCAGGTCGAAGAAGGCCAGCGGATACGCCTGCTGGATCCGTACCGCCCGGGCCGGGTCGAGGGTGCCGATCCAGCCGGCCAGCTCCTCGTCGCTCATCCCGATGATCGCCCCCAGCTGCGGGACCAGCCACTGGCCGTCGCAGTACGACCCGTGCAGCGCGCCGTCCGCCTGCACGTTGAGCCGCCAGCCCTGCAGCTGCGCCCAGAATTCCTCGACGCTCGGCTCGGCGGCCCGGTTGAACTCGGCGGTCATCAGCATGAACGGCCGGTCGAGCCCGGTCACCGGCGGTTGCGACTGCATCGGGCCGTCGAGGCTGAGCCCGGCCCGCACCCGCCGGTCGGTGTTCATGACCAGGGCGGTGGCCGTCGCCCCCTTCGACCAGCCGAACATGCCGACCCGACGCGGATCGAGCGTGGCCCCCAGACCGGCCGGCAACCGGCGGCGCCCGGCGTCGGGATTGCGGCCGGCGACGAGGTCCTCGATCCGGTCGAGCACGAAGCGGACGTCGTTCGCGTGGTCCCACGGCGTCACCGATACGTCGTCGTCGGGCACGGTGAGCCGGCCGTCGGGGAACTCGCTGTACGAGTCGTACGGATGGTCCACTGTGACCACGGCGTACCCGTGACTGACCAGCTCCTGCACCACGATGGTGGTTTCCGACCGGTGACCATTGGAGCCGTGGGAGAACACGATCACGGGCCGCCGGTCCGCTGCCCGCAGCACGGGCGCTTCCTCATGCCCAGCCGTACGGGGCCCCGCCGCAACCTCGGGATCGAAGCCGTTGCCGGCCAGCAGAGCCCGCAGCGGCGCGGCGGTCATCCACGGCGCCACCGGATGACTCCCGGCGCCGGGAGCGGCGGGATACCAGACACTGATCATCAGCTCCCGGTGCCGCCCCCGCCCGGCAACGGGGTCCGGG
>NZ_JBEZGQ010001089.1:0-2660 GCF_040650095.1 Actinoplanes sp. NPDC048791
GCCCACGGCGGCGACGGCGGCGTCCAGACCGGTCAGCACATCCGAGGCGGCCGTCGTCGGCACCTCCGCGCGCCGGACCAGCCGGCCGTCGTCAAGATCGACCAGACAGGCTTTCGTGTACGTGGACCCGACGTCGACACAGACCGCGAAGGTCATCCCTTGCCCGGCACGACCACCGTGCCCGTGGCGGTCACCGCGACGATCGGTTCGGCCAGCACCGCCGCCGCCGACCCGCCCGTGCCCCGGCACACCACCACCGACCGGAACTCGATCGTCCGCGACCGGGTGCCCATCCGCGTCACCGTCGCGGTCACCTCCAGCACGTCACCGGCCTGCACGGGTGCGGTGAACTGCACGTCGGAGTACGAGGCGAACAGCCCCTCGTCGCCGTCGAGCCGGATGCACACCTCGGTGGCGACATCACCGAACAAACCCAGCGAGTACGCCCCGTCGACCAGGTTCCCTGCGTAGTGGG
The DNA here is from genome assembly GCF_040650095.1 of Actinoplanes sp. NPDC048791. Classification (NCBI taxonomy): domain Bacteria; kingdom Bacillati; phylum Actinomycetota; class Actinomycetes; order Micromonosporales; family Micromonosporaceae; genus Actinoplanes; species Actinoplanes sp. NPDC048791. Next base: position 476 of record NZ_JBEZGQ010001089.1, read on the forward strand.
CGTGCGCGTACGGCACGTACCGGCGATGCGTCACGGTGATCAAGAGTTGCTCCCCACCAGTGCGTGTACGAGGTACGAGGCGACCTCGCGTGGTGTCGTACCCCGGCCGAAGATCCGGTCCACGCCCAGCTCGCCCGCCATGAGTTCGTCGAACCGGGGCCCGCCCACGATCAGCAACGGCCGCTTGCCGGCCGGCATCGCCTCCCGGAACGCCGCCGTCATCGCCCGCGTGTTCTGCAGATGCGCATCGCGCTGGGTCACCACCTGCGACACCAGCACCGCGTCGGCCTTACGGGCCCGGGCCTCCTCGACCAGCTCCGGCACCGACACCTGCGCACCCATGTTCGTCACCGCCAGCTCACGGTAGTACTCCAGGCCCTTCTCCCCCGCGATGCCCTTGACGTTGAGGATCGCGTCGATGCCCACCGTGTGCGCGTCGGTGCCGATGCACGCGCCGACCACGTTCAGCCGCCGCCGCAGCTTGCGCTTGATCACCGCGTTCACCTCCTTCGCGCTCAGCAACGGGAAGTCCCGCTCGACGACCTGCACCTTGTCGGTGTCGACGAGATGACTCACCCGCCCGTAGACCACGAAGAACGTGAACCCGTCACCCATCGGCTTGGCGTGCACCAGCAACGCCGGGTCCATGCCCATCTTGTTGGCCAGCTGCACCGCGGCGCCCTCGGCCCGCTTGTCGTGCGGGACCGGCAGCGTGAACGACAGCTGCACCATCCCGTCCCCGGTGGTGTCCCCGTAGGGCCGCACGATGCTCACGCGACGCCCTCCAGCTCGAGAGTCACCGGGTTGTAGTAGCCGTCCTCATGCTTGGCGACCCCGTCCAGGCCCTTGCCGCGGTCCGCCGGCCGCTTCATGATCCCGAACGTGCCGTCGGCGATCGCCGTCAGCATCGTGTCGTCGACGATCCGCTCGAGCAGCTCGATCGCCTCACCCAGCACCGCGTGCGCCCGCGACTGGATGAACCCGCCCGGCGCCGGCACGAAATCCTCGTGCAGGTTGCCGGCCCCGTTCAGCACGTACCGCACGTTCTGCAGGGCGATGTCACGGTCGGACAGCCACGGCGTCACCACCGCCTCGGTCATCATCCCCACCAGCAGGATCCCCTGCCCGGTCAGCGCACCCACCAGGTTGAAGAACCCGTCCAGCAGATTCCCCCGGAACACGTCCCCGGTCATGTGCTTGGTCGGCGGCATCCACTTCAGCGGCGCGTCCGGGAACAACTCCCGCGCCAGCAACGCGTGCGCCAGTTCGAGCCGGAACGACTCCGGCAGCTCCGGGTTGATCTCGAACGCGTGCCCCAGCCCCAGCTGCCAGTCCGCCAGCCCCGCCTCGTGCGCGAAGAACTCATTGAGCAGCTGCGACACCGTCACCGTGTGCGCCGCCTCGACCGCGTCCGCCGTGGTCAGGTAGTTGTCCTCACCGGTGTTGATGATGATCCCGGCCCGGGCGTGCACCTGCCGCGAGAACCGCTGATCCACGAACGTGCGGATCGGGTTGATGTCGCGGAACAGGATCCCGTACATCGAGTCGTTGAGCATCATGTCCAGGCGCTCCATGCCCGCCAGCGCCGCGATCTCCGGCATGCACAACCCCGACGCGTAGTTCGTCAGCCGCACGTACCGGCCCAGCTCCTTCGACGTCTCGTCCAGCGCCGCCCGCATCAGCCGGAAGTTCTCCTGCGTCGCATACGTGCCCGCGAAACCCTCCCGGGTCGCCCCCTCCGGCACATAGTCCAGCAGCGACTGCCCCGTCGAGCGGATCACCGCGATCACGTCCGCGCCGGCCCGCGCCGCCGCCTGCGCCTGCGGGATGTCCTCGTAGATGTCCCCGGTCGCCACGATCAGATAGATCCACGGCCGCTGCTTCGGATCGCCGTACCGCTTGATCAGCCGGTCCCGCTCGGCCCGGCGCCGGTCCACCACCTTCAGGCCCGCGTCGGTCGCCCGCCGCGCGGCCCGCCGGGCCGCCGCCACCTCGGCCTTCTTCTCCGGTACGGCGAAAGTCACCGCCCCCGCCGCGGCCTTCTGCGCCAGCACCGTGACATCGTCCACGCCCTGCGCCTTCAGGGCGTGGAACACCGGCAACGCCACCCCGTGACCCAGGCCCACATCGGCGCGGCCCGCGTCGACCAGCCGGTTCTCCCACGGACTGCCGTCGGAATCCGCCC
>NZ_JBEZGQ010001090.1:0-2660 GCF_040650095.1 Actinoplanes sp. NPDC048791
CGGCGCGGGTGGCCGGGTCGGTGAACCAGCGGTACACGACGTAGCGCCGGTCACCGGAGAAGTGGGTGAGATCGCCGGTCAGCAGGGCGGACATCCGGTTCTGGGCGAGCACCTCACCCAGGTCGGACAGCACCATGGCCGGGGTGTCACCGAGCAGGTCCAGCATGCGCAGCAGACCGGCGCGGGCCTGGCCGGCGATGCCCTCGGCGGGCGGGGGACGGTGCCCGGCCAGGTGGAACAGGTGGTCACGCTCGTCGTCGGAGAGGCGCAGGGCCCGGGCCAGCGCGCCGAGCAGCTGGGTCGAGGGCTGACTGCTGCGGCCCTGCTCCAGGCGTACCACGTAGTCGACCGACATGCCGGCCAGCATGGCCACCTCCTCGCGGCGCAGACCGGCGGTGCGCCGGCGCGGGCCCTCGGCGATGCCGACCTGGGCCGGCCGGACGGCCTCGCGGCGGCGGCGCAGGAAGTCGGCGAGCTGGTCACGATGCATGACCTCATGGTGCTCCGCGGCTGGCCCGGGTATCCAGGGAGCGGCTCTCCCACGATGAACGCTCCGCTCCCGCCCGGGCCGGGCCGGGTCCACGGTTGAACCATGATGCAGACACGAACCTTGGGCAGGACCGGGCCGGCCGTCTCCACGCTGGGCCTGGGCGCGATGGGCATGTCGGGCGCGTACGGCGCGACCGACCGCACGGAAGCGATCGCCACGGTGCACGCCGCGCTGGACGCGGGCGTGACCCTGATCGACACCGCCGACTTCTACGGCATGGGCCACAACGAACTGCTGCTCGGCGAGGCACTGCGCGGCCGCGACCGGGACAGCTACCAGCTGAGCGTCAAGTTCGGCATGCAGCGGGGGCCGGGCGCCTCCTTCGGCGGCCAGGACAGCCGCCCGGAGGCGGTGCGCAACTTCCTGGCCTACACGCTGACCCGGCTGGGCGTCGACCACATCGACATCTACCGTCCCGCCCGGCTGGACCCGGCGGTGCCGATCGAGGACACCGTCGGCGCGATCAAGGAGATGATCGACGCCGGCTACGTGCGGCACCTGGGCCTGTCGGAGGTCGGCGCAGAGACGATCCGCCGGGCGCAGGCCGTGCACCCGGTGGCGGACCTGCAGATCGAGTACTCCCTGCTGTCCCGGGCGGTGGAGGCCGAGGTGCTGCCCACGCTGCGGGAACTGGGGATCGGGCTGACCGCGTACGGTGTGCTGGGCCGCGGCCTGATCTCCGGGCACTGGTCCGCCGGACCGCCCAGGCCGGGCGACAGCCGCGGCTTCAGCCCGCGGTTCGCCGGCGGCAACGTGGAACACAATCTCGCCCTGGTCGAAGCGCTGCGCCGGATCGCCGGGGCGAAGGGCTGCACGGTCGCGCAGCTGGCCATCGCCTGGGTGGCGGCGCAGGGACCGGACATCGTGCCGCTGGTCGGCGCGCGCACCCGGGAGCGGCTGGCCGAGGCGCTGCCCGCGGCCGAGCTGACCCTGACGGCGGACGACCTCGCCGAGATCGAGCAGGCAGTGCCGGCCGGAGCGGCCCGCGGCGACCGCTACCCGGCGGCTTTCATGGCTTCCCTCGGCGTGGGCAACTAGCGTCGTCCATGCTGTGAGGGTGGCGGCGAGGCGGGCAGCTCCGGGGCCTTTCTGGGTTTTCGTGTGGGCAGTCGTGTCGGTGTCGGCCCCACTGATCCTGTACCCGTTCTTCCATCGCGCCGAGGACGTCATCTCCAAGGGCCCGACGGTGTCGTGGTGGGTGCTCGTCCCTCTGCCACTGCTCGCCGCGGTCTCCGCCGCGCGCGCCGGAGGGCGGATGTGGTGTGCCGTCACCATCGGCACCGTCGTCGCGGGTGCATTTCTCGGCCTGTCCTGGGCGGTGTATCGATGGGGCATCCCGGTGCGGCAGACGGTCGGCGCGGAGGCCTTACTGGGTCTGCCTTTGGCCGCGATCGGCGCGGTGACCGGTTGCCGGCTGGGCCACTCGGGAGCTCGCGGTGGGCGGCGGCCCGGCCGGGTCGTCGCCGGCGCGCTGATCGCCGTGATCGGTGCGTTGCTGGCGCCCGTGACCGTGCAACGAGGTGCCGAGTTCAGTTTCGGCAGCTTTCCGGCCGGGCCGGGGGAGACCCGGGTCGATCGGCCGGTGCCGCTCACCCTGGCGGCACCCGGCCGGTACGCCCTCTACGCGGTCGGTTCCGCACCGACCGACCCCGATTGCCGGGTGACCGGCTCCGGCCGGCCCGATCGGGCGGTGGAGCTGCTCCCCGTCCAGCCCGGCACACCCGGGTTCGATGCCACCCCGGCGTATCGCTGGATCGGCGAATTCCGGGTGCCCGCGGCCGGCGACTACTCCCTGACCTGCCGGGCGAGCGTCGCCGCCGCGACCTACTCCGTCAACCAGACTCCCCGGATCCGCGGGGCGGCAGGGACGCTGGTGCACTGGCCACTGCCGATTCTGTGGCTGTTCGGGGCGCTCCCCGGACTACTCCTGATCGTGACCGGCTCACGGCGCGCGATCAGCTGATGAGGCTCACGCCCAGCGCGAGGACGGCCAGCCCCTGCAGGACGGCCCGGGGGACGATGATGCGGTCCCAGGCGCGTTGCCAGCTGCGGACGTCGGCCGGAGTCTCGTGGGCATCGGCGGCCGCGGTGAGCCGCCGGTTGATGGGCG
>NZ_JBEZGQ010001091.1:0-2655 GCF_040650095.1 Actinoplanes sp. NPDC048791
CGAACACGTCGTCGATGCCGCCCAGCGCCTCGGCCGCCCAGATCAGCAGCCCGTTGTCCGGACCGACCCGGACGCCGCCGGGGGTGCCGATCGTGATGCCGCGCCGCTCCGAGCCGACCCCGGGGTCGACCACGGCGACGTGCACCGACGGCGGCAGGTGCGGCGCCGTCTGTGCCAGCACCGCGGCGCCGCGCGCCACGTCAGCGGGCGGCACGTGGTGGGTGATGTCGTTGACTCGCACATCGGGAGCGATGCGCGCGATCACCCCGCGGCACGCGGCGGCGAAACCGTCGAACGTGCCGTAGTCGGTGGTGAGGCTGATCCATCCATAGCCGCCCATGGTGGTTCACGTTACTGCCCCGGCACACTCCGTGCGTGGCGGCTGGCCGGGCGCGTCGCGGCACTTCTGGCACTGTTGATCTATGCGTCTTGTCATCTTCACCGAACCCCAGCAGGGTGCTTCCCACGACGACCTGCGGCGGGTGGCCCAGCTAGCGGAGCAGACCGGCTACGACGGCTTCTTCCGCTCCGACCACTATGTCGCGATGGGCAGGGACGGCCTGCCCGGCCCGACCGACGCCTGGCTGACCCTGGCCGCACTGGCTGTGCAGACGTCCCGGATCCGGCTCGGCACGCTGGTCACGTCGGCGACGTTCCGGCTGCCGGGCCCGCTGGCGATCGGCGTGGCCCAGGTCGACGCGATGAGCGGCGGCCGGGTGGAACTGGGCCTGGGCGGCGGCTGGTTCGAGCAGGAACACACCGCGTACGGCATCCCGTTCCCGCCGGTGGGCGAGCGTTTCGACCGCCTCGAGGAGCAACTCGAGATCGTCGAGGGGCTGTGGACGACCCCGGTGGGCGAGCAGTACACCTTCGAGGGAAAGCACTACCAGGTGACGAACTCGCCGGCCCTGCCCAAACCGGTCCAGTCACCCCGCCCGCCGATCATCGTGGGCGGCGCGGGCAAGAAGCGCACCCCGGCCCTGGCAGCCCGGTACGCCGACGAGTTCAACGCCCCGTTCGCGAAGGTGACGGACCTACCGGCGATGTTCGACCGGGTCCGGGCGGCAAGTGAAGTGATCGGCCGGGCACAGCCGCCGGCCCTGTCGGCGGCGGCGGTGCTGTGCGTGGGCCGCGACGAGGCGGAAGTGAAGCGCCGAGCGGCGGCAATCGGCCGCGACGTGGAAGAAATGCGCGGGAACGGCGGGGTGGTGGGCACGCCGGACCAGGCGGTGGAGATCCTCGGCCGGTACGCGGAGACGGGCGCGTCCCGGATGTACCTGCAGATGCTGGACCTGACCGACCTCGACCACATCGAACTGGTCGCGGCAGCGGTGGCGCCGCAGCTGCCCTGATCTTGTCCGGGCCGGTGATCCCTGGCGTCGTCATTCACGGCGCCGAGATCACCGGCCCGATCGCGTTTCGACGCACCGCCTGGTGTCCTGGGCGGGGGATTGATGTGGAGACCGGTCCGGGTCCACCGCCCCGGTGCATTACGCGGGAATTGATGGTGGCGGTCGGCTGGGGTCTGGGGCGTCGTGGTCCCACGCGGCGGATCATCCTGGGCCTGGCGTCTTGTCTTTGCGCGACGGCTCAGGTGTGGCGGTCGACCCCGCGCGTGGCGTCTTACGCGGCGGCTCGGACTCCGGCGCGCCTGGTGTCCCACGCGGCGGCTCGGGTGTCGGTCGGTCGGGGCCTGACGCCTGGTGTCCCACGCGGCGGCTCGGGTGTGGCGGTCGGTCGGGGCCTGACGCCTGGTGTCCCACGCGGCGGATTGGTGCGGCAGTCCGGCGGGCCTCACCGCCAAGTGTCATGCGCGGCGGATCGATGTGGCCGGTCGGCTTAATGGCCCGCAGCGCGCCCTTGTCGTGACTCATGTTGCGGTCCCTGACCGGCTCGCGGGTGGAGTCGGACGGTGGCCGGGATGGGCGGCTGCGGGGCCGTTGCGGTGGTTTGGCCCTGGTGGGGACGGTCTTGGTGGTGGCGGGGATGAGGTGTCCGGGCTCGGGGCCTAAAGTCTGTTGCGTGGAGATTGTCACCGCGCGACTGGCTTTGCGTCGGCCCGGGCCTGCCGACCTCGAAACGATCTTCGCGATCCACCGCGACCCCGAGGCCTGCCGGCACAACCCTTCGGACCTGCTCGCCACGCGGGCCCAGGCCGAACACCTCTACAGCCGGTGGGACGACCATTGGCGCCGGCACAGCTTCGGCTACTGGGTTGTCGAGGAACGCGAGTCCGGCAAGATTCTCGGCTTCGCGGGCCTCAAGGTGGTCCGCTTCCGCGAGATCGAAGTTCTGAACCTCTTCTACCGCCTCGATCCGGCGGCCTGGGGCAACGGCGTGGCGACGGAAGCAGCGACAGCCGTGGTGCAGTGGGCCGGCCGCCACCTTCCGGAGTGGCCGATCCTCGCCCGGGTCCGCCCGGACAACGTCGCCTCCCAGAAGGTGGCCCAGCGGGCGGGCCTCACCCGCGCAGAGCACCTGGACGATTTGGGTGAGGACGGCCTGGACTGGCTCTTCATCACCCGATGGCCGACGGAGGAGCATCGCCGGCCATGACCGCCTGCCGGCCGTGACCGCCTGCCGGCCGTGACCGCTTGCCGGCCGTGACCGCTTGCCGGCCCCCGGCCCCCGGCGCCCTGCCGGCCCTGGCCGCCT
>NZ_JBEZGQ010001092.1:0-2649 GCF_040650095.1 Actinoplanes sp. NPDC048791
GGCCCCGCCGCGGGTGGCCCCGGCCCGCCCCCGCGCGCCACCCCCCGCACCGCCCACCGACCCGGGGGCCCGGGGGGGCCCCCCCCCGGGCGGGGGCGCGCTGTCGTGACCGGCTCTATATCCTGCTGCGGTGCTGCTACCCCTGCCGGCCGGTGATTTCCGGGCCTATCTGTTCGACTGCGACGGGACCATCGCGGACTCCATGCCCGTGCACTACGTCGCCTGGCAACAGGCGCTCAAGGAGTGGGGCGCGGTGCTGCCCGAGGACCTCTTCTACGCCTGGGGCGGGCGACCCGTCGCCGAGATCATCGCCGACCTCAACGAGCAGCAGGGCCTGAGCATGCCGGTCGAGATCGTCGCCGCCCGCCGGGAGGTCCTCTTCCAGGAGCTGCTGCCGACCGTCAGCGCCGTTCCAGGGGTCCTGGAGCACATCGACGAGGCGCACCGGCGGATCCCGTTCGCGGTGGTGTCCGGCAGCACCCGCGAGTCCGTCACCGCCTCGCTCAGCGCCCTGGGCCTGCTGGAGAAGTTCGACGTGCTGGTCTGCGCCGGTGACTACCCACGGGCCAAGCCGGACCCGGGGGCGTTCCTGCTGGCCGCCGAGTTGCTGCGGGTGCCGCCCGGCGACTGCCTCGTCTTCGAGGACACCGACCTCGGCATCCAGGCGGCCACGGCGGCGGGCATGGCCGCCGTACGAGTGCCGCCGCCCTGGGAACGCTGAGCGTCAGGCCAGGACGGCCGGCCGCAGCACGTCCTCGCACCACTGCCGGAAGGTGGTCGGCGTGGTGGCCTGCGGCGTACGGGGCTCGGCGTTGTCCAGCCCGGCGTCCTTGGCCTGCCACATCTCCAGCGTGGCCTGCGCCATCGGCTCGGACATCCCGCGTCCGAGCAGGCCGGCCCGCAGGTCCTCGCCGGGGATCCGCTGGAACCGGATCGGGCGGGCCAGGACCTCGGACATGACGGCGGCCATGTCGTCGTACGACAGGTCCTCGGGTCCGAGCACCGGCACGCTGCCCGGGCCGCTCCAGGAGTCGTCGAGCAGCAGGTCGGTGGCCACCGCGGCGATGTCCCGGGTGGCGCAGGACGGAAACTTGCGGTCGCCGGCGATCGGTGCGACGAACACGCCGCGGTTCCTGAGGGCGTCGACCTGCCGCAGGATGTTGTCCATGAACGAGGGCATTGTCAGCGCGCGGTAGCTCACACCCGTACCCGCGATCAGGTCGTCCATCGCCAGCGACGCGGTGACCAGCCCGGCCTGCCCGGCCACCGCTGTGCCGCGGCCGAGGGCCGAGACGCCGACCACGCGGCTGACGCCCTGGCTGGTGAAGGCCTCGCACGCGGGCCGGGTGAAGTCCACATAGGCGGCGGTGACGCTGCCGGCCCGCGGGTCCGGCGGGACCAGCCAGAAGACCGCGTCGGCGCCGGCGAAGGCCTTGGCGACGATGTCGGCGTCGGCATGCGATCCGGGTACGACGTCCAGGCGGTCCCGGCTCTCCGGGGTCAGCCGGGACGGGTCCCGGGCGATGACGCGGACCGGGGCGCCCCGGTCGAGCAGGTTCCGCACGACCTGGCGGCCGATGTGGCCCGTGGGTGCTGTCACAACGATCATGAGAATCAGTCAACGCCGGACGCTCGCGGAGCTGAAGGACCGATCCGGTCGCCATTGATACTCTGCGGATATGAATGAGCTGGAGGTCCGGCAACTCCGGTACTTCGTGGCGGTGGCCGAGGAGCTGCACTTCGGGCGGGCGGCCGAGCGGCTGGGCATGGCCCAACCGCCTTTGTCCCGCGCCATCCGCGAGCTGGAACGCCAGCTCGACGTGCGGCTGCTGGAGCGGACGACGCGGCAGGTCGCCCTGACTGCGGCCGGGGAGGTGCTGCTCCGCGATGCCCGTACGGCGCTCGACGCGGTGACCGCGGCCGGCCGCCGAGCCCGGCACGCCGGCCGGGTGGTGCCGGGGCTGCGGCTCGCGTTCAAGGCCGACTACGACTCCGGTCTGCTGCCGCAGATCCTCGCCGCCTATCAGCGGGAGGCGGCCGCGCTTCCGGTGGAGCTCGTGCTGGGCGGTCCCTGGGAGCAGGCCCCAGCCGTACGCGACGGGCGGGCCGATGTGGCGCTGCTGCTCGCGCCGTACCTGGACCCGGACCTCGACGTCGAGCCACTGCTGACCGAGCCGCGCCTCGTCGCCCTGGCCGCCACCGATCCGCTGGCCGACCGGCCGTCGTTGTCCCTGGCCGAGCTCGCCGGCCGGAAACTCCCGGACGGGTCACCGGCCGACCGCGGCGGCTTCACGAGACCGCCGGCCGAGGTGAGCGGGGCGGGGCTGGACCTGGCGCAGATCTTCAACCTGGTCGAGCTGGGCAGCGTCGTGTGGTTCCCGCCGCGCTCGGTCGCCCGGCGCCATCCGCGACCCGGCCTGGTCTACCGCAGCGTCGACGACTTGCTGCCGGTCACACTGGCTGTCGCGTGGTTACCGGAGTCCCATTCGCCGGCCGTGGCGGCCTTCGTCCGCGCTGCCGTCGAGGTCGCGGCCACCGTCACCTGAGACAGAAGGCCGGCCCGTCGGAACGGGGCGGGCTTCTGAATGCGGTGGGGTGGGGGGGGCGGGCGGGGGGCCCGCGTGGGGCCGGGGGGGGGGGGGGGCGCGG
>NZ_JBEZGQ010001093.1:0-2643 GCF_040650095.1 Actinoplanes sp. NPDC048791
CGGCGACCTGCAGCGCCTCGACACCGACGCCGGCGGCACCGGCCGGCTCGCTCTGGTCAAGCGCGTGCCGCGCGGACCGGTGCTGGGCATCGCGCCGTTCAACTTCCCGCTCAACCTGGTCGCCCACAAAGTCGCCCCGGCGATCGCGGTCGGCGCGCCGATCGTGCTCAAGCCCGCGCCGGCCACCCCGCTGACCGCGCTGCTGCTCGGTGAGCTGCTGGCCGAGACCGACCTGCCGGCCGGCATGTTCTCGGTGCTGCCGGTCCCGAACGACCGCGCCGCCGCGCTGGTCGCCGATCCGCGCCTGCCGATCGTGTCGTTCACCGGCTCGGGCCCGGTCGGCGCGCAGATCCGCCGGTCCGCGCCGGACAAGCACGTGACGCTCGAGCTGGGCGGCAACGCGGCGGTCCTGCTCTGCGGCGACTACAGCAGCGACGCCGACCTGAGCTGGGCGGCGCAGCGGGTGGCGACGTTCGGCACCTACCAGGCGGGCCAGAGCTGCATCGCGGTCCAGCGGGTCTACGTGCACGCGAGCCTCACCGGCTTCCTGCCGCGGCTGCTCGACGCGGTGAACGCGCTGCGCACCGGCGACCCGCAGGACCCGGAGGTCGAGGTCGGCCCGATGATCAGCGAGGACGCGGCGAAACGCGTCGAGGAGTGGGTCGACGAGGCGGTGGCCGCCGGCGCGACCGTGGCGGTGGGCGGCAAGCGCGACGGTGCGACGTACCCGCCGACGGTGCTGACCGGCGTCCCGGCCGATGCCAAAGTGGTCACCGAGGAGATCTTCGGGCCGGTGCTGGTGGTGGCCGAGGTGAGCGACGACGCCGCCGGCTTCGCGGCGATCAACGACTCGGCGTACGGGCTCCAGGCGGGCGTCTTCACCCACAGCATCCAGACGGCATTCGCCGCACACCGTGACCTGAAGGTCGGCGGCGTGATCGTGGGCGACGTGCCGTCGTACCGGGCCGACCAGATGCCGTACGGCGGGGTGAAGGGCAGCGGCGTGGGCCGGGAAGGCGTGGCCAGCGCGATGGACGACTACACCGAGCCGCGCGTCATGGTGCTGACCGGCATCGACCTCTAGACAGCCACCGAGGGGTCGGTGCGCAGCCGGCTGTAGAGCAGTCCGTCGCGCCATTGGCCCGCCCGGAACTCCGCCGACCGGACCGTGCCCTCGAGCCGGAAGCCGGCCTTGACCAGCGACTTCTGCTCGGCCACGTTCTCCGGCTGGGTGCCCGCCTGGATGCGCTGGGCCGGGGTGTGCAGGAAGAGGTAGTCACAGAGCATGGCCTGGGCCCGCCAGCCGAGGCCGCGACCGCGCCACTGCGGGAGCAGCACGATGCCGATCTCCCAGTAGCCCGCCGAGCCGCCGTACCGGCCCTCGGACCAGGTGACGAAACCCACTGCCTGTCCCTCGGTGGCGACGATGAGCCGGCCGTTGTCGGTGCCGAGATAGCCGTCCTGGGCGAAGCGGCGATCCTGGGCCCGCGGGTCACGGAAGCCGAACCAGTCGTTGCCGATCAGGCCGGGCTCGACGGCGAAACGCCGCAACATCGGCAGGTCCGCTTCGGTCACCGGGCGCAGGTCGAGGTCTGTCATCCACACAGGATCGTCTATCCGGGCAATGCCCGACGACTTTCGGGCAACCGGCCATCCGTAGTCGCATGGTGCCCGTACTGGGGTGCGACATACCTATCGGAGGAGATCACTGCCATGCCCCGTACCCGAACCCGCGTCCGTGCCCTGACCATGGCCGCCGCCGCCACCGTGCTGGTGGGCGTCGGCGCGATCAGCTACAACGCGTCCGCCGCCGAGCTCACCCCGGGCTCCCGGCCGCGGCCGGTCGCGTCGCCTTCGGTCATCGACCCGCCGGCGGGCGCGGTCCGGCTCGGCAGCTACCGGGTCGTCAGGGGCACCCAGACGTACACGTGCACCGGCGGTGTCTTCACCGGAGGCTCCGTGCCCGAGGCCAAGCTGGCCGGTCCCGGCGGCCTGCTGCACCACTTCAAGGGCCCGAGCTGGCAGTCCGAGCGCGACGGTTCCCTGGTGACGGCGACGAAGACGGCGGAGCGGGCGCGCGCCGGCACGATCGCCGAGCTGCTGCTCACGATCGACACCCACAGTGGCCCGGCCAAGGGCCTGCTGGCCAAGGCCACCCACATCCAGCGGCTCTACACCTCCGGCGGCGTGGCCCCGGCCGGCGCCTGCACCGACGGCACGACCAAGGCGGTCCCCTACGGCGCCCTGTACGTGTTCTGGAGCAAGTGACCCGCTGATCCGGCCCGATCCGGCCGGGGGCGTTGCCCCTTCGTCACCGGCCGGACGGATCTTCTCCCCGATGTATGCCAGCCCTGCGGGGGATCGAACTTCGCGGCGGCGCACGGGACCATATTTCCTCCGTCCTCGTTGGTGACTGACGGACGGAGTTTGTCTGCGATGCGTACCCCCAAGGTGTTGCTGCTCGGCCTCGCGCTGAGCGTCCTGGCCGGCTGCGGCACGGCCGTGGCCGCCGAGAGCGACCCGCGCTGGGTGAGCGATGGTCACTGCGCAGCGAAACTACAGTTTCGTTGGCGACCTGCTGGTGGACGGCGTGGGTCTGGAACGGTCGCACCTCGGTGCTGACTTGCGCGAGGATCGTGCCGG
>NZ_JBEZGQ010001094.1:0-2643 GCF_040650095.1 Actinoplanes sp. NPDC048791
GCGCGGCCTGCGCGTTCGCCCAGCTCAGCGGCGGCGTCGAACAGCTGACGGTGGTCGATCCGGACGCCGACCAGCGGGGGCTGCTGGCCGAGGCGCTGAGCATGCGCTTCGAGGTCGAGCGCATCGCGGTGGCGGCGCCCGACGAGCTGCCCGCGGTGCTGGCCGGGGCCGACGGCCTGGTCAACGCGAGCCCGGTCGGCATGGTGGCCAGCCCCGGGCTGCCGCTGCCGGTCGCGCTGCTGCGCCCGGGCCTGTGGGTGGTCGACATCATCTATCTGCCGGTGGAGACACAACTGCTGCGCGCCGCGCGGGCCGCGGGCCTGCGCGCCATCGGGGGCGCCGCCATGTGCGTGTTCCAGGCCGCCGCCGCGTTCGAGCTCTTCACCGGGTGCACCCCCGACACCGGGCGGATGCTCGCCCACCTCAACCGGCTGCTGCAAGGCAGCGGGCGCCACATCCACGCCTGACCCGTCCCCCGCCCCGCCCCCACACCGTTGGAGTGACCGATGAGCCGACCGACGCAACGAGCAGACCGAACCGTGCCTCCCGACGGGCACCTCACCACCCGGAACCTTCCCGAGCCGATGTCGTTGCGCCGCATGGTCGGCCCGGGCGTCGTGGCGGTCGGCATCGGCATGGCGGCCGGGGAGATCATCCTGTGGCCGTACCTCACCGCGATCGGCGGGCTGGGACTGCTCTGGCTGGCCTTCGCCACCCTGGCCGTGCAGTTCGTCATCAACATGGAGATCGAGCGCTACACGCTGGCCACCGGGCAGACCGCCGTCGCCGGCTTCTCCCGCTGGTGGAAGGGCTGGGGCATCATCATCTGCCTGGCCGGCGCCTTCCAGTACGTGTGGCCGGGCTGGGCCACCAGCGGCTCCACGGTGTTCACCTACCTGGTCGGCGGGGGCGATCCGGTCTGGATCACCGTGGGCGTGCTGGCCGCCATCGGCGTGCTGCTGTCGCTGTCGAAGGTCATCTACAAGACCGTCGAGCGGGTCGAGATCGTCAAGGTCGGCCTGACGCTGTTCTTCCTGGCCGTCGTCGTGGTCTTCGTCATCTCCCTGCCCACCTGGGGCGAGGGCGCGCGGGAGAGCGTGACCGGCTTCGGGCAGATCCCCGAGGGCATCACCTTCACCCTGCTGCTCAGCGCCATCGGCGCCGCGGGCGCCGGCGGCGTGCACAACCTGGTGCTCAGCAACTGGATCCGCGACAAGCGGTACGGCATGGGCGCGCACGTCCCCCGGCTCATCTCCCCCATCACCGGCCAGGAGGAGGCGGCCGGCGGCGACCGGTACACGTTCCCCCAGGACGATGAGAACCTCGCCCGCTGGCGGGTCTGGTGGAAGCGCGCCAACATCGAGCACTTCTTCGCGTTCCTGCTGGTCTGCTTCCTGACCATCACGATCATGAGCCTGCTGGCCTACGAGACCCTGTTCGGCCGCGACGACCTCAAGTCCGACCCGTCGTTCCTGCGGATCGAGGGTGACGTGCTGGCCACGGAGGTCGGCGGCTGGCTCAAGCTGCTGTTCTTCGCGATCGCCGCCGTCTCGCTGTGGGCCGCCGCGATGGGACTGCTCGACGTCATCGGCCGGGTGGCCAGCGACTTCGTCCGCCGCAACTACCTGGCCGGCTCGGCCCGCTGGACCGAGGCCCGGCTCTACCTGGCCGTGGTCTGGGGCGAGATCGTGCTGGGCTCGCTGATCCTGCTGGCCGGCTTCACCCAGCCGCTGGGCCTGCTGATCGTGTCGACCTGCGCCGCCTCGGTGGTGACCCTGCTGTACTCGGCGCTGCTCGTGCGGCTCAACCGTAAGGACCTGCCCGCGGCCATCCGGATCGGCGGCTGGCGGCTGGGCGGGCTGCTGGTGGCGATCGGCTTCTACGGCTTCTTCGCCGTGGCCATGGTGGTGACCCAGCTGCAGAAACTCTGAGGACCCCGATCAGCTCGCCGACAGCCGCAGGTGGCGGTGGGCGGCCATCCGTACGGGTGCGTTGGCTTCGCCGAAGCCGTCGTAACCGCCCCGGCGCTGCAGGATCTCGAAGAAGACCCGCCCGCCGTAGACCGGGGTGTACAGGTGGAACAGCTCACCGCCCTGCTGATCACGGTCGTAGAGGATGCCGTGGCGGCGCAGCCGCTCGACGACGTCCCCGGGCAGGGCGAAGCGGGCGACCAGGTCGGCGTAGTAGTTGTCCGGCACCGGCATCGCCGGGCCGCCCAGCCGCTCCACGGCCGCGGCGGTGGCGAAGATGTCGGCAGTGGTGAAGGCGACGTGCTGCGGATCCACCACGGCCGGCGCCCACTCGCCGCGGCGCAGCAGGGCCACGGTCAGGGCCAGCCGGATCGTCCGGTGCGCGGTGCTGAACGCCCGCGAGCGCATGAGCCCGAACGGGGCCGCGTACTCCTCGGTGGTCAGCTGGGTCAGCCCGAGCACCGAGTGGTAGAAGAGCCCCGCCTCGTCGAAGTGGTCGAACGGCTGGGCCAGCCCGAGGTGATCGGTGCCGCGCAGCCCGGCGTCCACGGTGGGCTGCTCCCCGGTGGCCAGGAAGTCGGCCCGCCAGTCGTTGTCGTCGGCGCTGAAGAACACCGAGGTCCCGTCCGGGGCGGCCACCGCGGCCAGGTCGGCCTCCCGCACTCCCCGGGCC
>NZ_JBEZGQ010001095.1:0-2639 GCF_040650095.1 Actinoplanes sp. NPDC048791
CCGGCGACGGCTTCCGGGTCACCGCGGTCCTGCCGGCGGGGCACCCGGCGTGACCGACGAACCGATCCGGGTGCTGCTCGCCGACGACCAGCCGCTGCTGCTGGCCAGCTTCGCGACGCTGATCGCCGCCACCGCGGGCATGTGTGTCGCCGGTACGGCCCGCACCGGCACCGAGGCCGTCGCCCTGGCCCGCGCGGCGCGCGCCGACGTGGTGTTGATGGACATCCGGATGCCGGAGCTCGACGGGCTGGCCGCAACCCGGCTGATCACCGCCGACGAGGACCTGGCCGGGGTGCGGGTGCTGATCCTGACCACGTTCGAGATCGACGAGTACGTCTTCGCGGCGTTGCGCAGCGGCGCCAGCGGTTTCCTCGGCAAGAGCGCGGAGCCGGCGGAGCTGTTGCACGCCATCCGGGTCGTCCACCGCGGCGACGCCCTGCTGACCCCGGCGGCGACCCGCAGCCTCATCGCGCGCTACCTGGCCCGCCCCGAACGCAGCGGGGAGATTCCCGCGCACCGGCTGACCGGGCTGACCGAACGGGAGCGGGAGGTGCTCACCCTGGTGGCGTCGGGACTGTCCAACAGCGACATCGCCGCGCACCTGACGCTGAGCCCGCACACGGTCAAGACCCACATCAACCGCACGATGATGAAGCTGGGCGCGCACGACCGGGCCCAGCTGGTCGTGCTGGCGTACGAGAGCGGGCTGATCAGACCGGGCGGAGCGGGCTGACCGACGGGAAACGGCCGAGGGGGGGGGGGGCCGGGCGGGCGCCCCCCGGCCCGGGGGGGGGGGCCCCCCCCCCCGGCAACCGCCCGCGGGCCCCCGCCCCGCCCCGCCCCCCCTCGGCACGGGCTGGGGAAGCAAGCGCTTAGCACTGCCTCCAGGCGAAGTGGTAGGTGGTCGAGATGCTGCCGTCGGTGGAGTCCATGGTCAGGAAGCTGGCGTCGGTGGAGGTGCCCTTGGCGACCCGCAGCTCGGTGTTGATGTTGAGGTTGCGCAGTTCCCCGCACGGGTGCCAGACCACGGCGGCGACCGGAACCTCGTCACTGACGAACCAGTTGTCGTCCAGCGGTGCGGTGACCGGGTGCGTGGTGAAGGTGCTCTGGCTCATGCCCTGGAAGTAGTAGTTCGCCCGTTGCGAGGCGGTGGCACCGCGCTGGAGCAGGCCGTACCCGCGGTAGTCCACCTTGGTGATCGCGAAGGTGAAGCCCTGGGGCACGTGGACCAGCACGTTGAGCTGGCAGTTCTTGCGGCCTTCGGTGGTGGCGATGCCCGGGCCGGCCTGGGCCAGGTACTCGCTGTAGATGGCGGTGAAGGCGGTGTTGTCCGGTGAGACGGCGACGTCCGCCGTACCGGGCCGGCAGCCCGACCCGGCCATGGCCACCAGGTCGATGACGATGTGGTCGGACGGCGGGTCCTCCAGCGGGTTTCCGGCGGAGGCGGGCGAGGCCGCGGTCAACGAGGCGGCGAGCAACGCCAGCACCGCTCCCCCACGCACCAGCAATTTACGCATGGAACTCCCTTCGAGTAACGACGACAATGCACACGCGGGACCGATGTTATGGGCGGACATTGAGCAACGTCAATGAAGCATTGTCAGGTCGCATTGTGCGGTAATTGGGAGGTGCCATACAGGTGGTTAGGTGTTTACGGTTGGTCGCGCAAAGCCGCAGACCACATCTTCAGGATTATTCGGGCGGAATCCGGTACCGAATTACCCGGAATTATCCGCCTAACTGGACACCTGCAGCATGCATATCCCATCCGAGCAGGGACGGCGGATCATCAACTCAGATAGATGAACACCAATGCTTGTCTGAACCATGACAGCTGACTAACATTCCCTACCGAGCGCCGTCCGACCGCGTTGAGCAGTTCAGGGTTTAATATTGGAAGCCTTCCAGAATGCACCGTCAGAAACGAGAGGAATACCATGATCAAAAGCCTCGTCGGCGTAAGACATACGGCTCTCGCCGCCATCGGCACAGTTCTTGCGCTGTCGCTGTCCTCGCCGGCGCACGCCGAGGCCGCCGCCGTCCCGGACGGCAACGTCACCTTCGAGGTGATCGCCGCCAACGGGTCGGGGTGCGCGCCCGGCACGGCCACGGTGATCGCCGACTCCGACAAGACAGGCTTCCGGATCAGGTACCACGACTTCGTGGCGGAAGCCGGCGGCAGCGCCGACCCCACCGATCGCCGGAAGAACTGCCAGGTCGGTGTCCTGGTCACGGTGCCGGCCGGCTGGACCTTCGCCGTCGCCGAGGCGGACTACCGGGGCCGCGCCCGGCTCTACTCCGGCGCGACCGCCCTGCAGCGCACGAACTACTACTGGCAGGGATCGTCGGCCAACAACAACAACGACGAGACGTTCGCCGGTCCGCTCAACGGTTTCTGGGCCACCAAGGACGTGGCGCCCGCGCTGATCTACGCCCCCTGCACGGAGCAGCGGGTCCTGAACGTCAACACCGAGCTGCGGATCGACCCCGGCACGTCGAGCGGCCGCAGCAGCATGTCGATGCGGTCCAGCGAGGGCGACGTGGACACCCTGTTCAACTTCAGCTGGATCCGGTGCTGATGCCGTAACGAGCTGCCCCGGCACGTCGACCGGTCACGAAGGACTCATTCACGTCGCCGC
>NZ_JBEZGQ010001096.1:0-2637 GCF_040650095.1 Actinoplanes sp. NPDC048791
CGACGCCGGAACCGCCCTCGCGGCGGCCGGCATCCGGGTGGCCCAGCGGGCCGGCCGGCTGCGCGCGGCGTTCCACATCTACAACACCGAGGCCGACGTGGACCGGGCGCTGGACGTGCTGGCCGGCTGATCCGGTTCCGGGCTGTCCTCGGCCAGGCCGCGGTCGATCGCGCGGCGGGACGCGAGCCACAGGACGCCGCCGGCGGCGAACACGACGACCTCGGTGACGGTCAGCGCCCAGATGATGCCGGCCAGCCCGAACCAGAGGTTGCCCAGCAGCACGACCGGCAGGAACAGCACGCCCTGGGTCACCGACATCACGGTCGCGGCCAGCGCCCGGCCGGTCGCCTGGAACAGCGACGTGATCAGGCCGGTGAAGCCGTTCGCGATCATCGCCACGAGCTGTGCGGTGAGGATCGTGACACCGGCCGCGAGGACCGTGGGGTCGGCCACGAACGCGGAGAACACCTGCTCGCGGAAGAGGAACACCGCCGCCGAGAAGGTCAGCGCGATGCCGCCCACCGCGATCGCGGAGCCGCGCAGCGCCGCCAGCAGCCGGGTGCGGTCGCCCTTGCCGTAGGAGTAGGCGAGCAGTGGCAGGACACCGAACGTCACGCCCATGACCAGGAACTCCGGCACCTGCGCGATGCGTACGGCGACACCCATGGCCGCGAGCGGGCCGTCGCCGTACGCGGCCGCGAGATTGTTGAGCACCAGCGCGGTGACGATCAGGAACGCGGACTGCAGCAGCGTGCCGACCCCCACGCCGAGGACGGGCCTGAGCACGGCGGGGGAGAGGGTGAACCAGCGCGGTGCGAGGCTCAGGTGCTCGCTGTGCCGGGCCAGCCAGCCGGCGAAGTACGCGACCACGCCCACGTTGGCGAGACCCATCGACAGCGCGGCGCCGGCGACACCCCAGTGCAGCACGAGGATGAACAGGACGTCGAAGACGACGTTGGCGACTGCCGAGGCGATCAACCCGATCATCACCTGGCGGGCGGCGCCCTCGGCCCGGACGAGCTGCTCGAGACAGACCGCCGCGGCCAGCACGGGCACGAAGGCCAGCATGACAGCGACGAACGCCCTGGTGGCCGGCGCAGCAGCGGCATCCGCCCCGAGCAGGGAGACCAGTGGGTGCAACAGGAACAGCCCGGTGCCGCCGAGCACGGCCCCGACGATCACCGAACCCCAGACGGCGAACGACGAGACGCGCCTGATCTCGCCGGCCCGGGCGGGGTCGCGTTCCGCCGCGCCGAGCAGCCGCGAGACGAGCGCGCCGCCGCCGACGCCGAAGACGTTGCCGACCGCCATGACCAGGCCCAGGATCGGTGCCCCGAACGTGATCGCGGCCAGCAGTGCGGTGTCGTGCAGCGAGCCGATGAAGCCGGCGTTGATGAGGTTGTAGATCGCGCCGACGATCATCGCGGCGGCCATCGGCACGCAGAGGTGCAGCAGGGCGCGGGTGATCGGTGCGGCCGACAGGTACCAGCGGTTCGTGCCGACGACGTCGGTGGTCATGACTTCTCCTCCGGGCAGGGGCGAGCGCGCGCCGGCGGAGGCCGGCACGGCGGTATGCGGGCAGGTTGAAGGAGGCGGCGGCGCGTGCCGACGCCGGTCGTTCGGAGGGCAGGTTTCAGCTACGCGCCGGCGTCCGCCGGCGGCGAGGAAGTGGTTCGAAGGCGCGCCCGGAGCCGGGCGTCCGCGGTTACGACCGCGTGGGTTGCGGCAGCTCCGCGGTGATCTTGGTGAGCAGGGCGTGCAGGGTGGCCCGTTCGGCCTCGTCCAGCGGGGCGAGGATGGTCTCGTCGGCGGCGGCCATGGCGGTGTCGAAGCCGGCGATGAGCTCAGCGCCGGCCGGCGTCGCGTAGACCCGTTTGCTGCGCTCGTTGCCCGGCTCCGTGCGCCGCTCCACCAGGCCGCTGCGCTCGAGTCCCTGCACCAGGCTCGAGACGCTGGCCGGGGTCGTGCGGCTCACCTGGGCGATGTCGCGCTGGATGGCCCCGGGATTCTGCACCAGGTAGCCCAGCACGAAGGCCTGCTCGTGGCTGAGCTCGCGGGCCCGGATCCACTCCTCGCCGGCCCGGCGCTGGGCCCAGCCGATCCAGCGGACCAGTTCCAGGCTGGTGGTGAGCTTCGGTGCATCCATGCTTAGAAAGCTAACTGTTTGAACTCTAACTGTCAATGCTCGAACTGACCGGCGGCGTGTGCAGCACCTCGCGAGCCTGCTCGGCGGCGCGGGTGATGCTCTCGCTGATGAAGTCGAGGAAGCGGGCGATGTTCTCCAGGCGGGTGGCGGCGGCGGTGTGCGGGCCGAGGATGGCGACGCCCCGGCGGGCGGTCTCGACGAGCTGGTCGTTGGCCCGGGCGCTGGCGATCGTCGCCTGGTAGAAGAGCTCGTCGTCGACGATGTAGCGGTCCCGGCGGCGGTCGTCGCGCTCCCGGCGGACCAGGCTCTGGCTCCCCAGGAAGGCGATCGCCTTGGAGATGGAGGCCGGGCTCACCTGGACGCGCCGGGCCAGCTCGGCCGCGGTGAGGCTGCCCGCGTCCGTGGTGAACAGGCAGGTCAGCACCCGGGCCGACATCTTGCTCAGGCCGGAGGCCATGAGGACGGTGGTCAGCGTCTCCTCGTACTCGGCC
>NZ_JBEZGQ010001097.1:0-2633 GCF_040650095.1 Actinoplanes sp. NPDC048791
CTCACCGGCGACGGCGATCTCGTCACCGTCGGCCAGCGGCGCGGGCATCGGCTCGATGCTGATCGGGGAGCTCTACTGATGGCCCGCGTCCTGGTCACCGTCGGGATGGGCCCCTGGCCCTTCGACCGGCTCATCGCCGCGCTGGCTCCGCTGTGCGCCGGGCACGAGGTGTTCGCCCAGACCGGCACGTCCACCGTCGTCCCGCCCTGCCCGCACGCGGCGTTCCTGCCGCTGGACGAGCTGCAGGAACGGCTCGCCGCGGCGGACGTCGTGCTCACTCACGCCGGCAACACCGTGCGGCTGGTGCAGCGGCTCGGCGGCGTGCCGGTGGCGGTGGCGCGCGAGGCCGCGCGTGGCGAGATGGGCAACGACCACCAGGTCGAATATCTGCGGGCCGAGGAGCGGGCCGGCCGGGTGGTCGCGGTCTGGGACGTCGGCGACCTGGTCGGAGCGGTCGCGCGGCACAGGGAGGACGCGCGGCGGTTGCTCGCCGAGCGCCCGCTGCCACCGGCGGTCTCCGACGAGCGGCTCGTGGCCGTCCTCGACGAGCTCTGCGGGCGGCTGGTGCGATGAACCCGTTCGCCGGCCATCCGTTGCACCGGTACGCCTTCGCCTGGGAGCAGCTCGACGGGCGCACCGGACGGCACCTCGACCTGGGCTGCGGCACCGGCGACTTCCTCGGCGTGCTGCACACCGCGGGCAGTGTCGTGGCGGAAGGAGCCGACCCGCACCCCGGATATCTGGCGGAGGTGCGGGCCCGGCACCCCGGGCTGACGCTGCACCAGCTGACTGTGGGCGCGCCGCTGGAGCTGCCCGATGCCTGCTACGACTCGGTGAGTGCGCTCGACATGCTTGAACACGTACCGGATGAGGCCAAGCTGCTGGCCGAGGCGCACCGCATCCTGGTCCCCGGCGGGCTGCTCGTGGTGACCGTGCCGCGCCGGCACGTCTTCTCGTTCCTCGACCCGGACGACGCCAAGTTCCGGCTGCCGCGGCTGCACCGCTGGGTCTACACCCGCCGCTTCGGCGCCCGCGTCTACCACGAGCGCTTCACCGACCTGGCCGACGACCTGCGCGGCGACATGTCCGTCGGCAAGGACCGGCACACCAACTACCGCACGCCGGAGCTGCTGCGGTTGTTGCGGGACAACGGCTTCGAGCCCGTGGTGGTGACCGGGGCCAACCTGTTCTGGCGCTGGCTGCAGATCCCCGCCCTGCTCACCGGCGGCCCGCTGCGGCGGCTGCTGGAGCGCGGCATCCATCTGGACGGGCGGCTGTTCCGCTCGGCCAACCTGTTCGTCGCGGCGAGGAGACTGCCATGACCCTCGGTGAGAAGGCCCGGCTGGCGGCGTTCTTCGGCCGGCTGGCGGTCAAGGAACGGTTCGCGCCCCGGCTGCACGTGCGGCCGCTGGTCGCCGAGCTGTTCCTCACCGACAACTGCAACCTGCGCTGCACCAGCTGCGGCTGCTGGACCTCGAACACCAAGGGCGAGCTGTCCACCCAGGAGTGGCAGGACGTGCTGCGGCAGCTCGTGGCGCTGCGCATCCACAAGGTCAACTTCACCGGCGGGGAGCCGCTGATCCGGCCGGACGCGATCGCGCTGATGGCGTACGCCCGCAGCGCCGGCGTGCGCCACCTGCACCTCAACAGCAACGGCATCCGGCTCACCCCGGCCGTCCTGGACGAGGTCATCGCCGCGGGCGTGCGCAGCTTCAACGTCTCGGTCGACGGCCCGACCGCCCTGGTCCACGACCGGATCCGTGGCCGCCTGGGCGCCTTCGCGACCACCACTGAGCATCTGCGGCACCTGATCGCCCAGCGCGACCGGCACCGGCTCAAGGTGCGGATGAACTTCACGGTCATGCGCGACAACGTGGACAGCCTGCCGGCCATCGCCGCCCTGGCCCAGGAGCTCGGCGTCGCCCTCTACCTCAACCTCGTCACCGACCGCACGTTCCTGTTCCGCACGGACGCGGTGACCGACCAGACCGCCGTCGACCGCGGCCGCCTCGACGCCGCCCTGGCCGAGCTGGAGGAGCTGGCCCGCCGGGACCGGCGCTGGCTGCCGCGCTACTCCGACCTGCGCTACCTGCGCGGCCACTTCAGCGACCTCGTGCAACGCGACCTGCCGTGCGCCGAGTCGCAGCTCAAGCTGATGATCCACTCGCAGGGCCAGGTCGGCGGGTGCTGGGCCCACGACCCCACCGCCACCGTTCGCTCCCGGTCGCTGGCCGCCATCGTCGACGCCCCCGAATACCGCGAGGAGCACGCCAGGCTGTTCCGCAAGGAGTGCGTCGGCTGCGGCAGCAACTACAGCCTCAACCTGCGGTGGCGGCCCGGCACGTACCTCGCGGACCTGCGGTGGCGCGCGGGACGGAAGTCCCTTGCGGCCTAGCCGGCCCCTCTACGACGCGCTCGCCGACGGCTACGAGGAGCACTTCGCCGTCCCGCACCGCCGCGCCTACGACGACCTGGCCTGGGAGCAGACGGCGGCCCTGCTGCCGCAGCCCCCGGCCCGGATCGTCGACGCCGGCTGCGGCGTCGGGCGCTGGGCGCGCCGCCTGCGTGCCGGAGTGAGGTCGCCGACCTGGCCGGGGTCAGCGTCGAGTACTACGCCCAGCTCGAGCGGGGCA
>NZ_JBEZGQ010001098.1:0-2628 GCF_040650095.1 Actinoplanes sp. NPDC048791
GTCCAGCCCGGCGGCAACCCGGGCCAGCAGGCTCCGGGTGTCGTCCGCCGTGCTGCCGGCCACCAGGGCCCGGCAGTGCGCGCACCCTTCCAGGTGCACCTCGACGGACCACACCGTGACCTCGTCGAGCTCGGCCGCCGGGTCGGCGTAGCGGGCGATCACCGCGGGGTTCGGATGGGTCGTCATGACAGCGCCTCCCGCAGCGCGAGGCGGGCCCGCCGGGCCCGGGATTTCACCGTGTTCTCCGGTACGCCCAGCAGCAGCGACGTCTCCCGTACCGAGAAACCGTCGAGCACCATCGCCTGCAGCACCTGTCGCGCCTCCGGTGGGAGCACGAGCAGGGCGTGTTCCAGCTCCTGACCGACCCGGGCGGCCATCACCTCGTCCTCGGCGGCCGGCGCGACCGTCTCGGTGAGCGCCACCGCCGGGAGCTGGTTCTGCCGGGCCCGGCGCCGGAACGCGTCGACCAGGCGGTGGGCCGCGATGGTCCACAGCCAGCCGACCCCGTTGCCGGAGGTGGCGGACCCGGCGAAGGTGCCCGCGGCCCGCCACACGGCCAGGTACGTCTCCTGCATCACGTCGGCGACGACGTCCTCGTCGGCGCACCGGCGACGCAACCGGGCGAGCAGCCACGGCGACGTACGCCGGTACAGCTCGTCGAATGCGCCCCGGTCACCGGCGGCGGTGCGGCGTACGAGGTCGTCCTCGCCGGCCGCGTCCAAGCTTCGTCTCACACCCAGCAAGACGAAAGATCACCGCTCGCGGTTCTCCTGTGGGTGTGACATGAGTCACTGCTGGCGGTCGATCACCGGCCCGCGTCGCCCGGGCGGTCCCGGAGCTGGATCTCCGCGCTGTTCTGCAGGAAGCTCTGCTGCGACACCGGCACCAGTACGGCGTCGCGGTGGAAGCCGGGCAGGTCGGTCGCCCCGCAGCTGATCATCGTCGCCTTGAGCTTGGCGATGGTCAGGGCCACGTTGTCGTAGAGGCTGCCCGCGTACGGCACGTAGCCGTCGACCCCCTCCTCGAAGGTGAGCCGGCTGCCACCGCCGTGCTCGTAGCGCGACACGTTGCGGGCCCGGTTGGAGCCCTCACCCCAGTACTCCTTGAAGAACTGGCCGCCGACCCGGACCAGCGGCGACGGGCTCTCGTCGAAGCGGGCGAAGTAGCGGCCCAGCATCACGAAGTCGGCGCCCAGGGCGAACGCCACCGCCATGTGCGCGTCGGTCAGCAGGCCGCCGTCGCAGCACAACGGCACGTACACCCCGGTCTCGGCGGCGTACGCGTCCCGCCCGGCCACGACGTCGATCAGCGCCGACGCCTGCCCGCGCCCGATGCCCTTCTGGTCGCGCGTGGTGCAGATCGAGCCGCCGCCGATGCCGACCTTGACGAAGTCCGCCCCCGCGTCGGCGAGGTAGCGGAACGCGCGGGCGTCCACCACGTTGCCCGCGCCGATCCGCACCTCGTCGCCGTAGGTGTCCCGGACGAACTTCAGGGTGTCGGCCTGCCACACCGAATAGCCGTCGGAGGAGTCGATGCAGAGCAGGTCCGCGCCCGCTTCGACCAGCGCCGGGATGCGTTCGCGGTAGTCGTGGGTGTTGACCCCGGCGCCGACCCGGAACCGCTTGTCGGCGTCGATGGACTCGTTGCGGAACCGCTTGTGCAGCTCGTAGTCGCGGCGCAGCACGATGGACTGCAACGGCCCGTCGGCGTCGACCACCGGCAGCACGTCGAGGCGGTGGTCCCAGATCAGGGTGTTGGCCTCGGACAGGGTGATCGAGGGCGGGGCGGTGACCAGATCCTGGCCCGGGCGCATCCGGGAGTCGACCGGGCTGCCCAGGTCGTGCCGGTGCGGATGGAAGTCGTCGGTCGAGATGAGCCCGACGAACCGCCCGTGCGGGCTGCCGTCGTCGGTGACCACCGCGACGTCCCGTTCGGCCGACTCCAGCAGGAGCGCGACCTCGCCGAGGGTGGCCGACGGCTTGATGTTGATGTCGGAGAACCGGAAGCCGGCCTTGTGCCGCTTGACCGCCTGGACCATCGCGGCCTGGGCGGCGACCGGCTGGTTCTGGTGCACGAAGCTGAGCCCGCCGCACTGGGCCAGCGCGATGGCCAGCCGCGGCGAGGACACCGCGCCCATGATCGCACTGGTCAGGGGAGTGGCCACCCGGACGGCCGCGGGCTCACCGACCCGGTGGCGCACCAGCGGCGCCCCGAGGTCGACGTTGTCCGGGGTGCAGCCGGCGGTGGTGAGGCCGGGGACGAGCAGGAATTCGTTGAGCGTTCGCGACACTTCGTCGAGGATCTTCACAAGGCTCCTGAGCAGTGGGCCGGGCCGACATAAAGGTACGAACCTAGCAGCCGGCCGGGCCTCAGGGGCGCGCTGTCGCCCGGTCGAGGACGTCGTCGGCCGGGCAGCGGCCGCGCAGCACGTACCGCTCGGTGAAGTCGGCCACCGCGTCCCGCAGCTCGCGCGAAACCCCCTGACGGGACAGCGACGCGTACGCGGCGACGAAACACTCCCGCGCGACCGCCGCCAGCTCGGGATCGGTGAGAGCGTCGCGGGCGGCACGCTCCCAGGGCCGGGGCGTGCCCGCCAGCGCCCGCGTCGCCGCCTCGGCCTCGGTGGCC
>NZ_JBEZGQ010001099.1:0-2626 GCF_040650095.1 Actinoplanes sp. NPDC048791
GCCAGGGCCGCGGCGTGAAGACCGCCGGCGGCCGGTCCGGCTCATCAAGGACCAGTTCCCCCTGGTACGCGGTCAGCCCGCCGTCGAGCAGCGCAGCCTCGTGCCCGGTGGCGCGCAGCATCCAGACCAGTCGCGCCGCGATGACACCGCCCGCGTCGTCGTACCCGATCACCGTGTCGTCGTCGCCGATGCCCGCCGCGGCCATGCCCGCCGCGAAGACCTCGGGATCCGGCAGCGGATGCCGGCCGTCGGCCGGGGAGGCATGCCGGGCCAGCCAGCGGTCCAGGTCAATGAAGACTGCACCCGGCAGGTGCCCGGAGTCGTACGCGGCGCGCCCCGACCGGCCGTCCAGATACCAGCGGACGTCAGCCAGGACCACCCGGCCGCTCTGCTCCCGCACCCACGCCTGGTCGACGACCGGATCGATCACGTTGACTCCTTATCTACCTGGGCCGTCCGCGGGCCTACTTACTTGGGCCGTCCGCGGAACTGCGCCTGCGTGGGCGGAAACGCACCAGGGCGACGGCGACCAGGGCGACGGCCAGCACGGTCGCGGCGAGTCTCGCGGAGCCGGTGAGCAGGGCCTGTCCCAGCACCATGAGGAGCAGGGCCAGGCCGAAAAGCAGGTGGTACAGGGCGGCGGCGCGCACGCCGGGGAAGTTTCGCGCCGTGCTGGCGGGGGCGTGGCCGGTGACCAGCATCCTGACCCCGAACAGGGCCAGGACGAGCCCGATCACGCCGCCGACCAGCAGCGTCGCCGTACCAAGGTTCATGGCCCTCAGTCTGCGCCGCCGCCGGCGCGCTTACCGGTAGTTCGTGAACTGCAGCGCGACGCCGAAGTCCTCGGCCTTGAGCAGGGCGATGACGGCCTGCAGGTCGTCCCGCTTCTTGCCGGTGACCCGGAGCTGGTCGCCCTGGATCTGCGCCTGCACGCCCTTGGGACCCTCGTCCCGGATCTTCTTGCTGATCGCCTTGGCCTTGTCGGTCTCGATCCCCTCGATGACCTTGCAGTCGATCTTGTACGTCTTCCCGGACTGCCGAGGGTCGCCGGCCTCGAGAGACTTCAACGAGATGTTCCGCTTGACCAGCTTCTCCTTGTAGACGTCGAGCGCGGCGACGGCCCGCTCCTCGGTCTCGGAGGTGATGGTGACGCCGTTCTCCCCCGACTTGGCGATGACGGTGCCGGTCCCCCGGAAGTCGAACCGGGTCCCGAGCTCCTTCTCCGCCTGGTGGAAGGCGTTGTCGACCTCCTGGCCGTCGACCTTGCTGACGATGTCGAACGACGGGCTGGCTGCCATGATCAGACTCCTGCTGGTGGGCCACGTATCGATGTCCGCGGAAGGCCGCGAGGGGCCCCCGACATGCCGACCGTACCCGGTTGTGAATCCCGCCGTCGGTATGGCTATCCTGTTCTTCGTCGCTGCGGGGGACCGCGGCGGCATGCCCAGGCGGGTTGCCCGAGCGGCCAATGGGAGCGGACTGTAAATCCGTCGCGAAAGCTACAGAGGTTCGAATCCTCTACCCGCCACAGGCAAGGTGAACGGCCCCGAGAGCTGCGGAAACGCGCTCCGGGGCCGTTCACGTTGAGTCCAGCAAGATCCAGCCGAATCCGGCTCGTTGCGAGTAGTTGTGGGCGGATCGTGGGCAGGTCGATCATGCGACCCGACGCCCACGGACAGGCGCCCTGACCGCATGTGCGGCGACCCTCCGTCAGCGTCGACCCCAGGACAGCGGGCCGATATGGTGCCCGCGTGATGCGCCACTTCCGCGACGCACCGCCGGGTCTGACTCCCCGGGCTCGCCGCTTCGTCAACATTCACGGCATCTGGCTCGACGTGCCGTCGGTTCAGGACTGGCGGCAGCGGTGGGAAGAAGACAGCATCCCCTTGGAAGTCATCGAACGCGCCGCCGCCCACCAAACGCGCTGGGGCGGCCTCGCCCTACCTCCGTCTCCAGGCAATGACGACGGCGACGGGGGGCCTCGCGTGCTGTGTGTCGGCACCCCAGAGAGGGAGGACGACTTCGCCGAACACGGGTGGTGGTTCGAAGCTGGCCCTCAACGCACAGCACTCCCCTACTCCTACCTGATCGGCCCTGACGGCAGCTTCGGCTTGGCGGGCGACACCTGGGTACCGCTCCACGCCACCATCGAAGGCTGGATTGAATCCCTCGCACTCGCCTACGCAGCCCGATCCACGGCTGACACCGTCACCAAGGTCTCCGGCAACGCGGTCGCCGATCTCGATCTGGCCGGCATGCAGTTGGTGCCGGAGACGGCCGGCCTCGCCAATACCTGGTGGCTACGGGCCGGGTCACTCGTCGCGATCTACAACGGAGAAGCCGAGCTGTTCAGCCGGCCGGCCTACCGCACCGCCTACGTGTACTCCGGCAACTTCGACGCGCAGTGGCTCTAACGTGCCACCCTGCCATCCCGTCCGCCGTCGACCCACACACCGTGGAGCGGGCCTGGCCCAGGGCGCCAAGGTGGAGCGCCCTACCGGACGTACGACCTTGGCGCCCTGGGCCAGGTCTGCTCGGCTTCGCCTGGGCGACGGTGGGCGGGATGGCTGCCTATCCCAGAAGCTTGAGATCCCCGCCGGAGGCATCGCCTCGGTCAGGCGTCGTC
>NZ_JBEZGQ010001100.1:0-2626 GCF_040650095.1 Actinoplanes sp. NPDC048791
GCTGGCCGCGCGCCGATCAAGCCGCCGGCACCCGGCGGACCCGAGATCCGGGGTGCGCCCGACGAACCAGGAGCTGATCCCAGGCCCGGTGCCGGAGCCGGGCCGGCCCGGCGGATGCCGCTGGGCACGCTGGCCGGGGCGCGCTCGGGCGACAAGGGTGGCAACGCCAACATCGGCCTCTGGGTGCGCGACGACGACGCATACCCGTGGCTGGCCGCCCTGATCACCGAGCAGACCATCCGCGAGCTGCTCCCCGAGACCGCCGCACTGCCGATCCGGATCACCCGGCTCCCCGGCATCCGGGCCGTCAACGTCGTCGTCGAAGGGCTCCTCGGCGCGGGCGCCGCCTACCACGCCCGCTTCGACCCGCAGGCCAAGGGCCTCGGCGAGTGGCTGCGGTCCCGGCACGTCGACATTCCTGTAGCACTGCTGCCCGACCGGGAGGAACTGTGACCGTCCTGCGGTCCACGCTCGAACCCGCCACCGACGAGGCTCTGGCCGCCCGGCAGGCGATGCTCGACGCGCTCGCCGAGATCACGGCCGAGACCGCCCGGGCGGTGGCCGGCGGCGGCGAGAAGGCGGTGGCCCGGCACCACGCCCGGGGGAAGATGACCGCCCGGGAGCGGATCGAGCTGCTGCTCGACGAGGACTCGCCGTTCCTGGAGCTGGCCGCGCTGGCCGGCTACGGCTCGTCGTTCACGGTCGGCGGCAGCGTCGTGGCCGGGATCGGCGTGGTCAGCGGGGTGGAGTGCCTGCTGATCGCCAACGATCCGACGGTCAAGGGCGGCGCCAGCAACCCGTGGTCGCTGCGCAAGACGCTGCGGATGCACGAGGTCGCCCGGCACAACCGGTTGCCGGTGATCTCGCTGGTCGAGTCCGGGGGTGCGGACCTGCCCACCCAGAAGGAGGTCTTCGTCCCCGGCGGCGCGGTCTTCCGCAACCTCACCCGGCTGTCCGCGGCCGGCATCCCGACGATCGCGCTGGTCTTCGGCAACTCGACGGCGGGCGGCGCGTACCTGCCCGGGATGAGTGACCACGTGGTGCTGATCGAGCGGCGGTCGAAGGTCTTCCTGGCCGGTCCGCCGCTGGTCAAGGCGGCCACCGGCGAGGAGTCCGACGACGAGTCGCTCGGCGGCGCCGAGATGCACGCCCGGGTGTCCGGCCTGGCCGACCACTTCGCCCGCGACGAGCAGGACGCCATCCGGATCGGGCGGCGCATCGTCGCGCGGCTCAACTGGCGCAAGGCGGCCGGTCCGGTCACGGCCACCCCGAAACCCCCGCGGTACGGCGCCGAGGAGCTGCTGTCGATCGTCCCGCCCGGCCTCAAGGCGCCCTTCGACCCGCGCGAGGTCATCGCCCGGATCGTCGACGACAGCGACTTCGACGAGGTCAAGCCGCTGTACGGCAGCTCGCTGGTGACCGGCTGGGCGCAGCTGCACGGCTATCCGGTCGGCATCCTGGCCAACGCCCGCGGTGTGCTGTTCAGCGCCGAGGCGCAGAAGGCGGCCCAGTTCATCCAGCTCGCCAACCGCTCGCACACGCCGCTGCTGTTCCTGCACAACACCACCGGCTACATGGTCGGCGCGGAGTACGAGCAGGGCGGCATCATCAAACACGGCGCCATGATGATCAACGCGGTGTCCAACTCGACCGTCCCGCACATCTCGCTGCTCATCGGCAACTCGTACGGCGCCGGCCACTACGGCATGTGCGGCCGCGCCTACGATCCCCGGTTCGTCTTCGCCTGGCCCAGCGCGCGGTCCGCGGTGATGGGCGCCCAGCAGCTCGCCGACGTGAGCACCATGGTGTCCCGGGCCTCCGCGCTGGCCCAGGGCCGGCCGTTCGACGAGGACGCCGCGCAGGTCATGCGGCAGGCGATCGAGCGGCAGATCAGCGCCGAGGCGATGCCGATGGTGCTGTCCGGGCTGGTCTACGACGACGGGATCATCGACCCCCGCGACACCCGTGACGTGCTGGGCATCGCCCTGTCCGCCATCCACACCGCGCCGGTGTCGGGCACCGACGCCTTCGGCGTCTTCCGGATGTGAGCAGCATGACCTTCAACGCCGTTCTGGTCGCCAACCGCGGTGAGATCGCCCGGCGGATCTTCACCACCTGCCGGCGTCGTGGTCTCGCGACCGTGGCCGTCTTCTCCGATCCCGACGCGGACAGCCCGCACGTGCGGGAGGCGGACAGCGCCGTACGCCTGCCCGGCTCGACGCCGGCCGACACGTACCTGCGCGGTGACCTCATCATCGCGGCGGCCCAGCGGGCCGGCGCGGACGCCATCCATCCCGGCTACGGTTTCCTGGCCGAGAACGCCGGTTTCGCCCGCGCGGTGCAGGATGCCGGCCTGACCTGGATCGGCCCCGACCCGGCGGCGATCGAGGTGATGGGCTCCAAGATCGAGTCCAAGCGCCGGATGGCGGCGGCCGGCCTGAGCGTGCTCGACCTGCTCGAACCGGACGCCGTCACCGAGGCCGAGCTGCCCGTACTGGTCAAGGCGTCGGCCGGGGGCGGCGGGCGCGGCATGCGCATCGTGCGCACCCTGGCCGAGCTGCCCGCGGCGGTCGCGTCCGCGGCCCGCGAGGCGGGCGCCGCGTTCGGCGATCCGACCGTCTTCTGC
>NZ_JBEZGQ010001101.1:0-2624 GCF_040650095.1 Actinoplanes sp. NPDC048791
CCGGCCCTGCACCCGGTCGAGCAGGAGCTCGTCCTCGCCCGGGCCGCGGTGACTCACCGCTTCAGCGCCTACCAGGACGCGCTGGACGCCGAGCAGGCCGCCTGGCAGGCGTCGGACATCGCGACCGCCGCCGTGCGCAGCCTGCGCCAGGAGGTGGCCAACGCGGAGGCGCTGGCCGAGGCTGCCCGGGTCGTCCTGCCGGAGAACGCCCTCCCGGCCCGCAGCGCCCGCCGCGTCCCGGCCGCCGCCTGACCGGCGTTCCGCTGCCGCGTCGCGGGTTCGGTGGTGGTGTCAGGCCACGCCGCCGTTGACGTAGATCGTCTGGCCGTTGATCCAGCGGGCCGGGCCGGCCAGCGACGAGATCACCTCGGCGATGTCCTCCGGCCGGCCCAGCCGCTCCATCGGGTTCATCTTGGCCATCCGCTCGATCGTCGCCTCGTCCTTGCCGTCCAGGAACAGCGCGGTCGCGGTCGGGCCGGGCGCCACGGCGTTGACGGTGATGTCGCGGCCGTGCAGTTCCTTGGCCAGGATCGGGCTGATCGCCTCAACGGCCGCCTTGCTGGCCGCGTACGCCGCGTAGGTCGGCAGGTGGAGCCGGGTCACCGAGGTGGAGAAGTTGATGATCGCGCCGCCGGCCCGGACCCGGCGGGCGGCCTCCTGCGCCACCACGAAGGTGCCGCGGATGTTGGTGCGGTGCATCCGGTCGAGCTCGTCGAGGCTCAGCTCGGCGACGGGCGCGAGCAGCATGATGCCGGCCGCGTTGACGACCACGTCGATGCCGCCGTACCGCTGCTCGGCCAGGTCGAAGGCCGCCCGGACGGCCGTCTCGTCGGCCACGTCGGCCTGGATGGCGACTGCGGAGCCGCCGGCGGCCTCGATGGCCGCCACCGTCTTCTCGGCCTCGACTTTGTTTCCCGCGTAGACGATGACCACGCTCTGCCCGTCGGCGGCGAGGCGCTCGGCGGCCGCGCGGCCGATGCCGCGGGATCCGCCGGTGACGATCGCGACGCGGTTCCGGTTGTCGGTCATGGTGACTCCCTCATGTGCCCGTTGACGTCGATAACGTAACCACGTTATCACCGCTAACGCCAAGGCGCTAACAGCCCAGTGTTATCGTTGTTACATGGCGCCGACCACCCGCGAACGGATCATCGAGGCAGCCGCCGCCCTGCTCACCGAGGGCGGCCGGGAGGCCGTGTCGACCCGGGCGGTCAGCGCGGCCGCCGGCGTCCAGGCACCCACCATCTACCGCAGCTTCGGTGACAAGCAAGGCCTGCTCGACGCGGTCGCGAGCCACGGCTTCGCCACCTACCTGCGCAGCAAGGCCGCCCTCGAGCCCGGCGACGACCCGGTCGAGGACCTGCGCCGCGGCTGGGACCTGCACGTGGCGTTCGGGGTGGAGAACCCGGCGTACTACGCGCTCATCTACGGCGAACCGCGGCCCGGCGTGCAGTCCCCGGCCGCACGCGAGGCCGCGGTGATCTTGGCCGGCCAGATACGCCGCATCGCGGAGGCCGGCCGCCTGCGGGTGAGCGAGGAACGCGCCGCGCACCTGATCCACTCGGCCGGCGCCGGCATGACCTTCCAGCTCATCAGCATGCTCCCGGAGCAGCGCGACCCGGCCCTGTCCACGCTGGCCCGGGAATCGGTCATCGCAACCGTGACGACGGACTCCCCCGCTGCCGGCCACGACGGCGTGACCGGCCACGCCGTTGCTCTGCGCGCCGCGCTGCCGCAGCTCGCGGAGCTGTCCGGCGCGGAGCGGGCACTGCTGGACGAGTGGCTGAGCCGCATCACCGGCTAACGCAGACGCACCCAGGCGCCGCTGCTGACCGACCGGGCCATCGCGTCCAGCGCCAGCGCGCTGTGCACGGCGTCGTCGAGGGTCGCGCCGTACGGTTCGTCCTCGGCGATCGACCGCAGGAAGTGGTAGGCCTCGATGACCTTCAGGTCGTCGTAGCCCATCGCGATGCCGGCGCCCGGCTGGAACGCCGCATACTCCCCCGCCTCCGGTCCTACGTAGACGGTCCGGACCGGCAGGTCCTGGTAGCCGTCGCCGGCGCTGACACTCAGCTCGCCCATCCGCCGGAAGTCCCAGGCGACCGAGCCGCGCGTGCCGTGCACCTCGAAGCCGTAGTTGTTCTGCTGCCCCACCGCGACCCGGCTGGCCTCCAGCACCACGCGGGCCCCCGAAGCGAGCCGCAGCTGACTGGAGACGTAGTCCTCGTTCTCCACCGGGCCCAGCTCGCCGCCGGTGGCCCGGCTGTGCCCGGCGGTCGCGCCGGTCGGCCGGGCCCGCTCGGTCACGAACGTCGCGGTGTCGGCGACCAGCGCGTCGATGTCACCGAGCAGGTGCCGCACCAGGTCGACGCCGTGCGCGGCCAGGTCGCCGAGCACCCCGCTGCCACCCCGCGCCCGCTCGAAACGCCAGCTCAGCGCCCCCTCGGGATGGGCGGCGTAGTCGCTGAACAGCCGGAACCGCGCGTGCGTCACCGGGCCCAGCTCACCGGCGGCGATCAGCTCGCGGGCGGCGGCCACCGCCGGGGCGTTGCGGTAGTTGAAGCCGCGGGCACCCTGGAAGCCCGCGGCGCGCACCGCCGCGGAGACCGCCTGCGCGTCGGCGG
>NZ_JBEZGQ010001102.1:0-2624 GCF_040650095.1 Actinoplanes sp. NPDC048791
GAGTCCAGCAGGGCCTGCTGCTGTGCCCGGTCCGCGGTGAGGTCGGTCATCGCCACGACCGCCCCGAGCGGTGTGCCGTCGGGGGCGGGGAGGGCGCGGCCGCCCACGACGACGTGCCGCGCCGGCCGGTCGTCGGGGCGGATGACGAGCTCGGCGTCGCTGACCACGCCGCCGTGCAGGACCTGCAGCAGGGGGATCTCTTCGCTGGGCAGTGCAGTGACCCCGTCGGCGCGGAACAGCCGGTAGTGCTCGGCGAAGTCGGCCGGCTCGATCGAGGGGTCGGCGTCGAGGCCGTGCCAGTCACGCGCGGCCCGGTTGAAGACGGTGAGGTGCCCGGACCGGTCGGCGGCGACCACCGCCACGTCGATGGTGTCCAGCACGGTGTCGGTGAACTGCTGGCGGGCCTCGGCCTCGGCGGCCAGCTCGGCCATGACACGGGCCTGCCGCCGCCGCTCGAACAGCGCGAGGATCACCCCGGCCAGGTCCTCCAGGCGCTCGATCTGCTCGCCGGTCAGCTCCCGGGGCACCGAGTCGAAGACACACAGCGTGCCCAGCGCGTGTCCGTGCGGCGTGACCAGCGGCGCCGAGGCGTAGAACCGCACGTCGGCGAGCACCCCGGTGACCCACGGGTTGTCGCGGTAGGTGGGGTCGGTACGGGCGTCCCGGACGTGCACGAACTGCCCGGCCTGGAACCGCAGGGCGCACATCGAGTCGGCGCGCGCGGAGTCACCACCGGTGAAACCCGCGGTGGTGAGCTGGCACTGGCGGTGCTCGTCGATCAGGTTGAGGGTCGCGGTGGGCACCCCGGCGACCATCGCGGCGACCCGGACGACCGCCTCCAGCTCGTCGTCGGCGGGTGCGTCGAGCACGCGGTACTCGTGCAACGCGGCCAGGCGCTGCTGCTCGTCTCGACTCAACGCCCGTTCCTCTCCGCACGGCGGCATCAGCCCTCGTGACCTAGTTCGGCAGGTATTGCCGCGACTTGAACCGGTGGTGCACGCACGCTGAGTGCACAGACCTGAGAGCTTCCTGAAAGTTGTTACCGATCCGTAACTTGGGCCCCATGCGTACGTGTGGTGACGATCACAAGCCCCTGGCCCGACCGATGTGTCCATTAGCGACGCATCTCACGGAGGCGTACCCCGATTGCAGTGACCCACAGTAATCGATCTTGTTTCACTCCTGTTACTGGCCGGTAGCCAGGGCTCTTGTCCTCATCCGCAGGTAGAGGCAACATTTCCCGCACGTTAAGACGGCCGCATCGACGGGCCTGCATACCAACGGTTGACCTAGAGTCGCCCGCGATGCGAGCCGCATGGCGGTGCGGTCGCAACCGTTGTAGTTCCCACAAGGAGGATCCGTGAAGGATGCGCAAGGCGATCCGGCCTACGGCCGCACCAACTGGCGCCGTTTCGCCGTAGCGGTGGCGGTCCCCACCGCGGCCGCCGGTGCCTTGGTCTTCGGCCTGGCCAACGGGGCGTTCGCCGCCTCGTTCGCCATCTCCGGCCAGCCGTTCAAGATCTCGGCCGACAAGCTCGACGGCGTCGGCTTCGCGCAGTACGGCGACCAGCTCGACACCGCGACGAAGGGTGACCGGGACGTCCCGGTCGCCATGTCCGGCATCGCCTCGGCGAAGCTCTACAACCTGTGCCAGTCGGTACGGGCCCCGGGCTCGCCGATCAGCCTGACGATCCGGGCCGGCCGTGACGCCGACGCCCCGGCGAAGGCGACCAACCTGCTGATCGGTATGACGGAGCTCAACGGCAACGCGGAGTTCACCGACATCAACATCGGCCAGGACGCCTCGACCCTCGGTCAGGGTGGCCCGAAGGCGAGCGGCCCGCTGGGCTCCTTCGGCCAGGAGGCCTCCCGAGTCGTGATCACCGACCTGAAGCAGACCGCGGTCTCCACCACGGCCGGCACGTTCACGCTGACCGGGCTCAACCTCAAGATCAACTTCCCGGGTAAGGACGGCAACCCACCGGAGTGCTTCTGAGGTAGTTCCCGAGGCCCGCGGAGATCACCGGCCGCGGGCCTCCACCATGCCGGGGGGCCCAGCACGATTTTCTGGAGGAGTACGTGGCAACAACCAACGCGTCGGACGGCGGTTTCCGCCGCTGGCGGCGAAGCAGGCCTTTCTGGGGCGGCCTGCTGCTCCTGATCGCCGGGCTGGAGCTGTTCCTCAGCGCCAACCTGACCCTCGGCGATCTCGAGGTCCACATGGGGCCGGAGGGTTTCCTGTCCTACCTGCTCCCGCTGCTGCTCGTACTGGCCGGCGTGCTCAGCTGGGTGACCCCGGGACAGCGCCTGTTCTACGGCGTGCTCGGCCTGCTCACCGCGGTGTACTCGCTGGTCGGGCTGAACCTCGGCGGCTTCGGGCTCGGCATGCTGCTCGGCATCTTCGGCGGCGCGCTCGTGCTCGCCTGGGCGCCCGCCCGGCCCAAGCCGCAGGCACCCGCCCCGGCCGCGTCCGACCAGGACCCGGCGGCACACGACACCGACGAGGATCCGGCGCCGCAGGAGCAGGACCAGCATCAGCATCAGCATCAGCATCAGCACGATCCCGCGGCCACCATGATCGTGCCGGGATTCACCGGCGGTCCGGACGACCACCGGAACGCGCC
>NZ_JBEZGQ010001103.1:0-2622 GCF_040650095.1 Actinoplanes sp. NPDC048791
CGACGCCCGGCGCGGCCGCCGACTCGGCGTAGCTGTCCTGACCCTCGATGAGGTAGACCGTGCCGCCGGGGTGGCCGCCGACGACGAGTGCGCCGGTCTGCCGCTCGCCCGCTGCCTGCGTGAGCAGACGCCCGGGCGCAGCGGTCTTCGAGGGCTTCACCGTCACTCCTTCTCACCGGGTCGGTACGCGACATCAGGTCGCCACGAGCTCGTCGGCGAGGGTCTGCATGCGCCGCCGGGCCACGGCGAGGTTGCCGCGGATCCGGTCCAGCCACACGTAGAGCACCAGCCGGCTGTCGAAATCGGTCTGGACGAGCCGCAGCAGGTGGTAGCCCCCCGCGGTCGTGATGATCAGGTCCTCGAGCAGGTCGTGCGGTACCGCCGAGACGAACAGCGATCTGCTCTGGGCGGCCTGCACGACGTCCGCCGTGCCCGCCGCCGCTGCGTCGTGGTCCTCGTTGGGTGCGGCTCCGGTCGTCGCGACCGGGAAACCGGTGGTGTAGTCGACGATGCTGGCGCCGATCGCGCCCGGTATCGCCATGGCCTCCTGCAGGCAGTTCTCAACCCCGGGCACATCTCTCCTCAGCCGAGTGATGCTCCCGCCGTTCGCCGTGCCCGGCCGCTGGCGGGACTGCCGGGCTTCGTTGCCGCGGCCGGCCGGGGTGGTGCTGGGTGCGGCCGGCCCGGATCTTGTCGTCCGCGCCGTCACAATGGGCCATCCTGCGGCCACCCCGATCGGGGCGGTCGCACCCGGTGTGCGTCATCGCCATCGGCGTTCATCTCGTTGTTGTCACGCGGCGGCGGGGCCGCCGGGCGGGCCGCAGCCGGTGCGGTGCGGGCCGGGTGTAGAGCCGCTTGGCGGCCTGCGTACCGAGCGAGCCGAGCTCGATCGGGGCCACCGCGCCGAACCAGTGCCGCTCGCCCGGCACGAACCGCATCGGCGCCTCGTCACTGCCCTGCAACAGCGCGTGGGTGGCGGCGGTGATGGCCGCGACGACCCGGCAGGCCAGCTCGTGATGGCCGAGGTGACCGTCGCGCACGAGCGCCCGGCCGACGGTCCCGGTGCCCCGGCCCGCCGCGTACGCGGACTGCCACGCCGCCGCGGCCAGCCGCCCGGAGGTGACCAGCCGCTCGCCGATGCCGGGGCAGGCCGCCGACTCGGCATGGGTGATCCGGCCGGCGACCAGGTAGATCACCCCGCCGGGGGCACCGCCGACGTGCAGGGCCCCGGTACGCCCGGACTCGGCCAGGTTGGTCAGCAGGCGACGCAGTGCGTTCACGGTGGGCTTCTCCTCCGGCCGACCGGGCATCGACCTTTCAGTGGAGTCTCGGCCGCCGTTCGGCAGGAGGTCGCACGGGCGGTGCGTTGTTCCGATCGTGGCCGCCCGGCCGTGTGCGCGTAACATCATCGCCACTTTCGATGGCGTCACGTGAAGGAGTGCCGATGCCCGCTCAGTGGGAGCAGGTCGTTGTCGACGCGGAGGATCCCGCCCGGCTGGCCCGCTGGTGGGCGGAAGCTCTCGGGTACCAGATCGTGCACGAGGAGCCCGGCGAGGTGGAGATCCGGCGCACCCCGGACACCATGCCCGGCCTGCTGTTCACGCCCGTGCCGGAGGCCAAGAAGGGCAAGAACCGGCTGCACCTGGACCTGCGCCCGGACGACCAGGAGGCCGAGGTCGAGCGCCTGGTCGACATGGGCGCCCGGCCGGTCGACATCGGCCAGCACGAGGTGAGCTGGGTGGTCCTCGCCGACCCGGAGGGCAACGAGTTCTGCGTGCTCTCCTCCCGCAAGCCGGCTAGTACGTGAACTGACCGATCAGTCCCTGGATCTCGCCGGCGGCGGCGCTGACCCGCTCGGCCGAGCGCCGGGTGGTGTTGGCCCCGTCGGCGGTCGCCCCGGTGGACGCGGTGATGTTCGTGACCGTGCCACTGATCTCGGTGGCCGCGGTGGAGACCTCGCTGACGTTGCGGGCCATCAGCTCGGTGGTCGTGGACTGCTCCTCGACCGCCGCGGCGATGGTCCGCTGGCCGTCGTCGATCCGGGTGATGACCCCGGCGATGGTGTCGATGGCTCCCGCCGTACGCGTGGTCATGTCCTGGATCGCACCGATCTTGGCGGTGATGTCGCTGGTCGCCCGCGCGGTCTCCTGGGCCAGGTCCTTGACCTCCGAGGCGACCACGGCGAAGCCCTTGCCGGCGTCGCCGGCCCGGGCGGCCTCGATCGTGGCGTTCAGCGCCAGCAGGTTGGTCTGCTCGGCGATGGCGGTGATCAGCCGGACGATGTCGCCGATCTCCCGGCTGGCCTCACTGAGCGTGGCCACCAGCGCGGTCGTGGTGGCGGCGTTCTCGCTGGCGGCGGCCGTGGTGGTGGCGGCGTCGCTGGTCTGCCGGGCGATCTCGCGGATGGAGGCGGACAGCTCCTCGGTCGCCGCCATCATGTCGGTGACGGAGTGTGACACCTGTTGGGCGGCGCTGTCCGCGTTGCGGGCCTGCCCGGAGGTCTGCTCCGCCGAAGCGTCGAGCTGACCGGCCAGGTCGCGGAGGTCCCCACTGGCCGAGGTGAGCGCGCCGGCGCTGGTCGCGGTGGCGGCCACGGTGGACCGGATCGCGCGCAGCGCCCGG
>NZ_JBEZGQ010001104.1:0-2621 GCF_040650095.1 Actinoplanes sp. NPDC048791
GCCGCCGCGGCCTCCGATGGCGGCACCCCGCACCAAGGAAGCGTCGACCCGGCTGGTGCAGAACGCGTTGTTCCTGCTCGGTGGCCTGCTGCTGGGCGTGGCCGCGATCGTCTTCACCGCGGTCGCCTGGTCGCAGTTCGGTGTGGGCGGCCGGGCGCTGCTGCTGGCCGGCTTCACCGTCGCGGCCCTGGCGGCACCGCTCGCCGCGCTGCGCCGCGGCCTCACGGCGACGGCGGAGACCTTCGCGGCGGTCGGCCTGCTGCTGGTGCTGCTCGACGGGTACGCGGCCTGGTACGTCAACCTGTTCGGAGTCGCGGACTACTCGGCGCTGGGGTACGCGGGCGCGGTCTGCGCGGTGACGGCCGCGGTGGCCGCCGGGTACGAGCACGTGACCGGGCTGATCGGGCCCCGCTTCGGGGCGCTGCTGGTGGCCCAGCCGGTGCTGCCGTTGCTGGTGGCGCCGTTCCACCCGGACGCCACCGGCTGGGCGTACACGATGGTGGCGGTGGCTGTGGTGAACCTGGCGGTGGTCCAGCTGCGGCGTTCCGGGCTGACGGCACTGGGGATCACGGCTTACGCGCTCGGCGGGGCTGCGGCGATCATGGCGGGACTCGCGGCACTGACGGGGCTCTTCACCGACTTCGCGGCCGGTGAGGTGGCACTGGCCGGCGGGGCGCTGATCGCGGCTGCGGGCGTACCCGTGGCGGCAGCCGTCCTGGCCCGGGCCCCGCGCTCGCAGTCGATCACCGGTGGGCTGCTGGTGGTCGCGCTGGCCGTCGCGGCCGGGCGGTTCGCCGGGGTCGCCGGCGGCAGCTTCGCCGCGCCGGTGCTGGTCGCCGGGGTGGTGGCTGCGCTGGCCGCGCTGGTCACGGTCGTGAACCGGCGGCTGCCGGCAGCGGTACGCCGGGGTCCGTGGATCGGTGCTCTGCTGGTGGTCGCCAGCACCGGTGTTGTGGTCGTGGGGGTCACGATCGCCGTCGCGGCGACCGGTGACGGGGACTGGCGGCTGCTCGGGGTGATCGCTCTGGTCACGGGTGGGTTGACTGTGCTGGTGCCGCGGGGGATCCAGGCGCACGCCGTGCTGGGCGGCCTGGCGGTGGCGGCTGTTGCGGCGCCGGCCGGTTTCGGGTTGCCGTGGTGGACCGCGCCGGGGTTCGAGCTGGTGGTGGTCGCGGCGGCGCTGGGCTTGGCGTTGCGGGTCTCTCCGCTGTGGCCTGTCGCGGTGGCGGTCGTCCTGACGACTCACGCGGTAGCCGTCGCCTTTCAACAGCCGTGGGTCGCTTGCGCGACGCTCAGCGCGGTAGCCGTCATCGGGATCTCCACCGCGCTGGTGGAGCGGACGGCCGGCGTGCTCGGGGGAGGGGCGCTTGCCGCAGGCATGGTGGCGGTGCCCGCAGCGGCCTGGAGTGGCGCGGCTGCGCTGTCACTGTCGGACCCGGTGCAGAGCAGGGTGGCGCTGGGCGCGGCGGCCCTGCTCGTCGGTGTGTTGTTTGTCGTCGGTCGCGGGTACCGGGCCTACGCGCTGGCGGCGGCGCTGCTGGGTGTCGTGTCGGCGCCGGTGTGGGCGCTTGTCACCGGGGACTCGCCGGCGATCTATGCGGCCACCGCGTTGTTGCTGGTGGCGCTGACGTTCTCGCGTACCGTTCCGGCCGGTCTGGCTGCTCTTCCGCTCGGGATCGCGCTGTTCGTGGCGACCGCGCCGAGTCTGTCCGCTGTGCTGCTGCGGCCCTACGAGTGGCTGGGCCGGGTGTGGACCGGACGTCCGGACGGTACCGGCGTCGGGGCGGTCGCCCTGGCCGACGTCGTTGCGCTGGGGGTGCTCGCCGTCGCGGTGGTGATCGTGGTGCAGGGCGCTCGGGGGCGCCGGACCGCGGTGTGGGCTGTCGCGCCGGTGCTGGCGGTCGTCGCTCCCATGGGTCTGGCCGCGGCCGGGGTTCCGTGGCCCGGTGTGCCGGCGGAGAGCCTGGTCGTCGGGCTCGCCGGGCTGCTCGCGGTGGCGTTGCTGCGCCCGGGAATGCGGGCGGTCGGGCCGGCGGTGACGTGTGCCGCGCTGGCCGGTGCCGGGCTCGCCGGTGCGCTGGCGACGCGCGGGGCGACACTGGCTGCGCTAGGACTGACTCTGGTTGCCGGGGCGGTGGCGGGTGTTTCCGGCCGTGCCCTCACTGCGCGGCTGGCCGGGTGGTTGACCGGCGCCGGGGCGGCGGTGGCGTTCGCCTACACGGTGGGCCGGGCCGCGGAGCTTTCCCCGGCGACCAGCGCCTTCGTTGTGCTCGGCGCGGCCGCGGTGATCCTGGCCGTGGGGGCGATGCTCGCCGGGCGCGAGGCAGGGGAGCGCCTGGCGGTGGAGGTGGCGGCTCACGCCGGGGCCTTGGTGGCGCTGCTGCTGACCGTCGGCTCGATCCGGCACGCCGCCGCGGTGTGCACCTTGTGGGGGCTCGCGCTCGGCGTGCGGGCGTTGCGGCCGGGTGAGACTGCGCCGGTCCGGCGTGGACATGTGCTGGCCGCGGCGGTTGCGGAGCTGGGTGGCTGGTGGCTGCTGATCGCCTCGGAGCAGGTTGCGACGGTGGAGGCGTACACGTTGCCCGCGGCCGCGGTGGCGCTGCTGGCCGGCTGGCTGGCGC
>NZ_JBEZGQ010001105.1:0-2614 GCF_040650095.1 Actinoplanes sp. NPDC048791
GGTCGGCGGGAGCGGAGGCGGCCGCCGGGGTCGCCGGCTTGTCGTCGCCGTCGGACACCTGGATGCCGATATAGACCGCGACCAGTACGGCGATCACGGCCACACCCGCGAAGGCGCCGGTCAGGGCCTGGCCCCGGCGACTGGTACCGGTCTTGTCCTGGACGCTCATCTGTATCGGACTCTCCTGTCGGACGGGACATGCTGGCAGACTCCGGACACCGTACTCGCCGCGCCTGCGGGACCCGGGGCGAACCTCCGCCGAACCGCCGACCCCGGTGATCATCCGGACGGCTTGGTTACTCATTTCGCTCTTCTCCGTCACTCACGGAAGGTGAGACGGTGTACCTCCCCACAGCACCACGGCGACCGCTCGTCGCCGGCACCGGCTCAAGCAGCACAGCACTCGGGACAACCCGCCCGGCCGCCACCGGCGGTCGGCGCGCGCCCGCGAACGACCGGGGAGGGTCGGTTGCCGGACGACGACCGTACGACAGGTCGCCAGCCTGAGTCCGCAGGACGACCGGCCGACGTGGGGCACCGCAGGCCCTACCCGGCCGCGCCGAACCCGCGCACCAGCTATGGCTACCGCACGACCGGCCGCCGGGGGGCGGCCGTGCCACCGTTGCTGCTCGACGACGGGCGGCGCCGGCTGACCGAGTTCCTCATGCCCGCCGCGGTCATCCTCGCGGGCGTGCTGATCGTGGTGGCCTTCGGCTTCATCATCAGCCGGGCGGTGCGCGACGACGACCAGCAGGCGATCCCGCCGGTGCAGCCGCCGGCGCTCGGGGACGTGTCGCTGAACCCGGCCGACCAGTTCCCGATCCCGCTGCCGAGCGCCTCCGACGACGCCTCGCCCTCGCCGTCGCCCACACCGTCGAAGACCCGCACCACGCAGCCGGCGCCCACGACGACCAAGCCGAAGCCGCCGGACCAGGGCTCGGTCAAGGTCGACCGCAACGACGTACCGTCGCGGGTCGACCTGACCGGCGAGGGCAGCCGCGACTGGGTGCACTGGGGTGAGCAGAGCACGTTCTCGCTGGAACGCCGGGCCGACGGCGACTTCCAGATCCTCGAGGGCTCCCCCACCGCGCCGCGCTTCCGGCACGGCTTCAGCCCGGAGCGCTTCAGCTGGCGCGACGGCTCGCCGGTGAACAACAGCGACGGCACGCCGACCGGCATCCGCACCTGCGGCAAGGGCAACGGCTTCACGGTCTCGGCCCCGGCCGGCAACTCGGTGCGGACCCTGCGGCTCTACGTGGGTGCGCTGGCCGGCCGCGGCAAGCTGACGGCCAGGCTGTCGACCGGCTCGGCGTCGGCCACCTCGACGTTCGAGGAGCGCAGCAACAATCTCGACACGGCGGTCTTCGTGATCACCTACCGGGCGCCGAAGAACGGCAAGATCAACCTGAGCTGGGTCACCGAGGAGGCGTTCAGCCAGGACTGCGGCGGCGTCGCGCTCGAAGCGGCCACGCTGCGCTGAGATGGACCGGATTGCGCTGAAGTGAACCGGCTCCCCCTGGGGTGGGGGGATCCGGGCGTTCCGTGGGGTGCGGGACGCGGGTGTTAAGGAGATCGGTGTGTTCGCCGCCTGGGGATCATGGGTGGCCCGGTTCCGGTGGCCGGTGCTGGTGTGCACGGTCGTGGCGGTGGCCGC
This sequence comes from Actinoplanes sp. NPDC048791, assembly GCF_040650095.1. Taxonomy (NCBI): domain Bacteria; kingdom Bacillati; phylum Actinomycetota; class Actinomycetes; order Micromonosporales; family Micromonosporaceae; genus Actinoplanes; species Actinoplanes sp. NPDC048791. The sequence continues at coordinate 1,655 of NZ_JBEZGQ010001105.1, forward strand.
GGCCGGGATGTGGGGGCTGGGCGTCTTCGGCCAGCTGACCGAGGGCGGTTACAACGACCCCGGCAGCGAGTCGACCCGGGCCGCCGAGGTGGTCCGCGAGGAGCTGGGCGCGCAGGGCGGCGACGTCGTCGTCATCTACACGCCGACCGCGGGCACCATCGACGACGCGGGGCTCGGTCAGCGGGTACGGACCCGGCTCGAGGCGCTGCCGCCGTCGGCGGTCACGGCCGTCGCGTCGTACTGGCCGGACAAGGTCGCGCAGTACGCGTCGGCCGACCGGTCGCGGGCCGTGGCGGTGCTGACGCTGGCCGGCGACGACGAGGGCGCGAAGCTGGAGGCGTACCGGGAGATCGACGACAAGCTGGCGGTCGAGGGTGCGAGCATCCAGCTCGCCGGCGGCGCGCCGCTCAGTGACGCGTCGTCCACGCTGTCGACGCAGGACCTGGCGTTCGCCGAGGCCGTGTCGCTGCCGATCGTGCTGATCCTACTGCTGTTCATCTTCGGCTCGCTGGTCGCCGCGTCGCTGCCGGTACTGGTGGGCGGGTGCGCGGTGCTGGGCTCGCTGGGGGTGCTGCACGCGATCGCGTACGGGCACGACGTCAACTCGTTCGCGGTCAACGTGGCCAGCCTGCTCGGGCTGGGCATGGCCATCGACTACGGGCTGTTCATGGTCGGGCGGTTCCGGGAGGAGCAGGGGTTCGGGCGTACGCCGGGTGAGGCTGTGGCCCGTACCGTCGCGACCGCCGGACGCACCGTGATCTTCTCCGCGACGCTGCTGATGATCGCCCTGGCCGGGTTGCTGCTCTTCCCGCAGGGCTTCCTCAAGTCCCTGGCCTACGGCGGCCTCGCCGCCGTAGCGCTGGCCGCGATCCTGTCGCTGACGCTGCTGCCCGCCCTGCTGGCGGTCCTCGGCCCACGCGTCGACAAGCTGCCGGTGCGGCTGCCGCGCCGCGGCAGGAC
>NZ_JBEZGQ010001106.1:0-2611 GCF_040650095.1 Actinoplanes sp. NPDC048791
GCGCCACCGCCAGCCCGCCCGTGCCCGGGACCAGCGTGCCCAGATCCGCGCTGTCCAGGATGTAACCGGCCCAGCAGAGCCCGGCCGCGAACGCCAGCAGCAGTCCGCCCAGCGGCGCCGTGAACCCGGACCCGAGACCGAGCAGGGCGACTCCCCCGGCGGCCAGCAAGGCCCACAGCAGGTCGACCAGCCGCCGGGTCTGCACCAGCGTGAGCAGCAGCGGGCCGAGGAACTCGACCGTCACGCCGACACCGAGCGGAACCGTGCGCAGGGCCAGGTAGAAGAGCAGATTCATGCCGGCCATGGCCACGCCGAGCAGCACGGCGGCCCGCCACGCCGCGGCGGACCAGCCACCGATCCGGGGGCGGAACGCGACGCCGAGGATGACGGCCGCGATCAACAGGCGCAGCAGCGTGACGCTGGCCGCGCCGAGGTCGTCGAACAGCGTGCGGGCGACGGCGCTGCCGACCTGGACGGACGCGATGGCGGTGAGGACGAGCAGTGGAGCCGGCACGGTGCGGCGCTCGCGGACGGTCGTGGTCATTCGGTCCGCAGCGCGACGACGGGATCGAGGCGGCCGGCGCGTTGCGCGGGCACGACGCCGAAGACGATGCCGACCAGCGCCGACACCCCGAACGCCAGGGCCAGTGACCACCAGGTGACGGCGGCCGGCACCGGGGACAGCCGGTCGACGAGCAGCGCGGCGGAGATGCCCAGCGCCATACCGATGACGCCTCCGATCGTGGTGAGCAGGACAGCTTCGAGCAGGAACTGCACGCCGATGTCGCGGGGCCGGGCGCCGACCGCCTTGCGCAGGCCGATCTCCCTGGTGCGTTCCCGCACCGACACCAGCATGATGTTGGAGACGCCGACGCCGCCGACCAGCAGGCTGATCCCGGCGATGGCGGCCAGGACGCCGGTCAGCACGCCCAGGATGTCGCCCAGCACGCCGAGGATCTGCTCCTGGGTGACCGCGCTGAAGTCGCTCTCCGGGTGGCGCTTGCTGAGGGCCGCGACGATGTCGGTGCCGAGGGTGTCGATGCGTTCCCGGTCGGGTGCGCGGATCGCCAGGGCGTCGATGCGGTCGGTGCCGAGCAGCCGCTGGGCCGCCGTGACGGGGATGTGCACCTCACTGTCGCGGTCCACGCCGAGGCTCTGGCCGAGCGCCTCGAAGGTGCCGATCACCCGGAACCGGACACCGCCGATGGTGATCTGCCGGCCGATCGGATCCCGGTCGCCGAAGAGCTGGCCGGCCACGCCGGCGCCCAGGACCGCGACGCGGCGGGCGGTGTTGACGTCCGAGCGGGTGAGGTAGGTGCCCCGGTCGAGGCGCCGGACGAAGACGCTCGGGGTGGTCTCGAGGACGCCCTGCATGCTGGCGAACGAGCTGCGGCTGCCCGCGCGTACGGTCTCGCCGGAGGCCACCGTCACCGCGACCCGGTTGCGGTCGCCGACGACCCGGGAGACGGCGTCGACGTCGTCGAGCGACAGCGTCGACACCGACGGCGCGGAGCCGGCCTCGAGCCGGCCCGGCACGACGATGAGCAGGTTGGAGCCGAGGCCCTCGACCTGCTGCTCGATCTGCTGCTTGGTGCCCGTGCCGATGGCCACGAGCGCGACCACCGCGGCCACGCCGATGACCACGCCGAGCATGGTGAGCACGCTGCGCAGCCGGTTGGCGCGCAGCGCGTCGAGGGCGACCCGCCAGGCCTCGGCCACTCTCACGCGGGGCCGTCCCCGGCGGCCGGGGCGGGCTCGACGATCAGCCCGTCGCGCATCACGATCTGCCGGTGGGCGCGCTCGGCGACCTCGCGGTCGTGGGTGACCAGGACGACGGCCACGCCGTCGGCGTTGAGCGACTCGAGCAGGGCCAGCACCGATTGGCCAGTGGTCGTGTCGAGATTGCCGGTGGGTTCGTCGGCCAGCAGCACCGACGGGCCGGTGACCAGCGCGCGGGCGATGGCCACCCGCTGCTGCTCGCCGCCGGACATCTGGTTGGGCCGGTGGTCCATCCGGTGGGCCAGGCCGACGCGTTCCAGCATCTCGCCGGCCCGGGCCCGGCGTTCCCGGCGGCCGATGCCGCGGTAGACCAGCGGCAGGGCCACGTTGTCCCGGGCCGTGGTGCGGGTGAGCAGGTGGAACGACTGGAAGACGAAGCCGATGGTCTCGTTGCGCAGCCGGGCCATCTCGGGCGGCGACAGCGTGGCGACGTCGCGGCCGCCGATGAGCAGGGTGCCGCCGGTGGGCCGGTCGAGCCCGCCGAGCAGGTGCATGAGGGTGGACTTGCCGGAGCCGGAGGTGCCGACGATGGCCAGGTAGTCGCCGTCGTGCACGGTCAGGGAGACGCCGCGCAGGGCGGCGACGGAGACGCCGTCCAGCTCGTACGTGCGCGAGACGTCCGTGGCCACGATGGCCGGGATGTCGCTCACGGCACGGTCTGCCCGGGACTGACCTGGTCGGCACCGCCCACGATGATCTGCTGGCCGGCGCCGATGCCGGAGACCACCTGCACGACGTCCTCGCCCTGGACCCCGAGCGTGACCGGCACCCGCTCAGCCTTGCCACCGCGGACGGTCCTGATGGTGTCGCGGCCGTCGGCGGACACCACGGC
>NZ_JBEZGQ010001107.1:0-2610 GCF_040650095.1 Actinoplanes sp. NPDC048791
CCCGGACGACATCAAGGAGCTGCCGCTCAAGCCGGACGATCCGGTACGGTGCGCGACGCTGCGCCTGCCGGTCGACTGGGCGCAGCCGCACGGGGCGACGTTCGACCTGTGGGTGGCCCGCCGCCCGGCCCGCGTGGCCGAGCAGCGGGCCGGCACGCTCGTGTTCGGCCCCGGCGGTCCGGGTGACTCCGGGGTGAGCCGGATCCGCCAGGGCAACCGGTTCAGCCCGGAGATCCTCGACAAGTTCGACACCGTGAGCTTCGACCCGCGTGGCGTGGCCCGCAGCGGCGCACCGAGCTGCGCTCCGGACCCCACCGCCCCCAAGCCGCCGATGCTGCTGACCGGTCAGCGCGACTTCGACGCGTTGACCACCTACAACCGGGCGCAGTGGGACGCCTGCCGCCCGACCAGCCCGGTGTTCGACCACGCGGACACGCTCAGCACCGTTCGCGACCTGGAGGCGCTGCGCCGCGCGCTGGGCGAGCCGAAGCTGACCTTCCACGGCAGCTCGTACGGCACCCTGCTCGGCGCGCAGTACGCCGAGCGGTACCCCGGCCGGGTCCGGGCCGTCGTGCTGGAGAGCGTGTTCGACCACAGCCTCGGCGTACGGGAATTCGTGCGTACCTCGGCGATCGCGGCGCAGGACTCGTTCGACGAGTTCGTCGCGTGGTGCGACGCGAGCAACGCCTGCGCGCTGCACGGCAAGGACGTACGCGGGATCTGGGCCGACGTGCTGGCCCGGGCCGACGGCGGCGAGTACGCGCCGTACACCGGCTTCGACATCGCTGCGATCCCGGTCGGCGCGCTGGCCCGCCCGGACTGGCCCGGCTTCGCCGGGGCGGTGAAGTCGCTGGCCGCCGGCATTCCGGTGCCGGCCGCCATCCCGCCGATCAGCACCGCCGTGTTCTGCAACGACTGGCCGGTGCCGCTGCGCGACTACGAGGAGTACGCCGATCTGGTCAGGACGGCCGCGGCCGCGGCACCCGACGTGCGCTACGGCGCGGGCCTGCTCGCCGTGGGGACGTGCCTGGGCTGGCCGACGCCGGTCCGCAACCCGATCCACGTGCCGCGGGTCCACACCAGGACCCCGCTGCTGCTGCTCAACGCCCGGCACGATCCGCGCACCGGCTACGAATGGGCCACCCACGTCGCCGCGCAGCTGGGCCGGCACGGCCGGCTGGTCACCTACGAGGGCTGGGGCCACGGTGCGTACCGGACGACGCCGTGCACCGGGGCGGTGGTCGACCGCTATCTGATCGATCTCGTGCTGCCGCCCCGAGGTGCCACGTGCGCCGCACCCCCGGTCGTCCCCGCGGGCTAGACACAGCCGGGTGGTCCCGTCCCCGCCGGACAGGGCCACCCGGCCGGCCGGTCAGTTCACCAGGACGACGCGGACCTCGGTGCCCGCGCCGGTGCCGTCGATGACGGCGGTGCCGGTCGTGTCCGGGGCCGCGTCGACGCGCACGGTCGGGTCGACTCCCGGCTGGCCCCACGGCGACGCCCAGACCAGCGACACCTGACGGGTCTCCCCCGCGGCCAGCGGCGCGAGCAGGCAGGCCGGGACCTCCGGTCCGGCCAGCACCGACACGCAGTCCGTCCAGGCCTGCGTCTCCTCACTCGGGGTGAAGAAACGCACCACCGGGTACGGCACCGGCTCGGCACTGATGTTGGTCACCGTGACCCCCACGGTGCCGCGCCACACGCCGTCGGCCTCCTGGGCGAGCCGCAGCTCGGTGGCCGTGATGTCGAAGGTGCCGGTGAGCGGCGCGAACGACACCCGCCAGCTGGTCCTGGCCGCGGTACGCGGAACCGGCGCCCCACCGACCTCACGGGCCACCTCCACCTTGACCGGCACCGTGGCGCCCGGGCCGCGGTCGCTGGTCAGCCAGCCGAGCTCGAAGTCCCGGGTCTCGCCCGGCGCCAGCGGCTCAGCCCAGCAGCGGAACGCGTCCCCGCTCAGCTGGGCCTGCGGACACCCGTTCAGGGCGCCGTGGTCGATGTTCAGCAGACTCGAGTAGGGCAGAGTCAGCAGCGGCGCCGGGATGGTGTTGCCGCTGCGGTTGGTGATGCTCACCGTGTTGGTGCCGGTGCGCACGCCGGAGAGGTCCGGCTGGCCGTAGACCAGGTCGGTGGCGGTGATCGCCAGCGGCGCGGTGCGGGCGGCCGGTGCGGCCACGGCCGCGCTCACGCCGGTCAGCGCGGTGGTCGCGCCGAGGAGAGCCGCCACGAGCGTGCGGCGGATGCTGCGGTTCATCTGAACTTCCTCTCGTCCCCCGTGGGACCGCCCGAAGCGGTCCACAAAGGAGGGAGTGTAGGAAGGTGCCGCAAGCCACGTACTGTTCGTGCGTGGCTCGCCGCCGGGCCGCCGCCTACGGTGCTGATCATGACCGCATTCACCCCGATCGTGCTGGTGCACGGGTTGTGGCACGGCAGCTGGTGCTGGAGCCGGCTGACCGGGCCGCTGGCCGCGTACGGCGTACCCTCCGTTGCTGTTGACCTGGACGGGCACGGCCTGGCCGGGCGCTCACCGTCGGCCCGCTGGTCCCGGCCGTTCGATCCGGCCGCCTTCGCCACCGAGCCCGCGCCGTCGGCCGCCGTGACCGCCTCCTC
>NZ_JBEZGQ010001108.1:0-2597 GCF_040650095.1 Actinoplanes sp. NPDC048791
GTCGTCGTAGAGCCGGGCCCGGACCAGGGCCTGACCGGCCTGGTGACCGAGCAGCCGGACCACCCGCAGCTCGCTGTCGGTGAGCTCGCGCGGCTCGGCGAAGTCGAACCCGAGCACGCCGAGCACTTCGACGGCGGCGGGGTCGGCGGTGGGCGCCGCCGTCAGCGGCAGCAGCACCACCATGGCCCGCTCGGTGCGGCGCATGGTGACGGCCAGCTCCGGGAAGTGCTCCTGCGCCTCGTCGAGCGAGCCGACCACGTGCAGGTCGCCGCGCCGGGCCACCTCGGCGATCACCCGCGACGACCCGCGGGGGATGTCGTCTCCGGTCAGGGTGGCCGACTCGGTGCCGGCCACCGCCGTGAGCTGGTCCCGGTCCGGGTCGGCCAGCCAGACCGTCGCCGACGCGGCCCCGAAGGCCGGCCCGGGCGCGCGGACGACGGCGTCGGCCACCTCCGCCGCGGTCGGCGCGGCGGCGAGATCAGCCACTATCTGCTGCAGCGCGCGGACCCGCCGCTCGGAGGACTCGGCCGCCCGCCGGGCGGCCAGCAGCTCCTTCTCGTAGCCGCGCCGCTCGCTGGCGTTGAAGATGGTGGTCCGGATGACCCGCGGCATCCCGTTCGGGTCCCGGCCGAGGCTGGAGTTGACCAGGATCGGCAGCCGCTCACCGTCGGCGCGCATCAGGTCGAAGGCCACCTCGTGGACGTCGTTCTGCATGCTCAGCAGGGGCGCGTAGTGCGTCTCGTAGTAGATCTTGTCGCCTGCGCTGAGCAGATCCCGGAACCGGCGCTGCCCGATCAGCTCGCTGCGGACGTAACCGGTCCAGGCCAGGAACGTCTCGTTGACCTTGACGATCGTGCCGTCGGGCAGCGTCGTCAGATAACCGCAGGGCGCGTGCTCGTACAGGTCCCCGGGATCCTCTTCCCAGGGGACCCGTAGATCCTGCGTCACGTCGGGCCCACCGCCACCGTTCTCCGTCATCGCTCTACAGAAAGGTCCTGATCGCGGCGATGGTCTCGGCGGGAGCGCTGAGGTTCGGGCAGTGCCCGGTCGCGTTCATGGCCACCAGTGTGCTCCCGGGGATGTTGCTGTGCACGTAATCGCCGACCACGGCCGGCGCGATGACGTCGTCGGCGCACTGCAGGATCAGCGTGGGGATCCGCACCTGGCCCAGATCCTTGCGGTTGTCGGACATGAACGTCACGTGCGCGAACTTGCGGGCGATCTCGGGGTCGGTGGCACAGAAGCTGTTGGTCAGCTCCTGGCCCAGCTCGGGCCGGTCGGGATTGCCCATGATGACCGGGGCCATGGCACTCGACCAGCCCAGATAGTTGCTGTCGAGCGACTCCAGCATGGCCTCGATGTCGCTGTGGTCGAAACCGCCCTGGTAGTCGCCGTCGTTGATGTAGCGCGGGGACGGGCCGACCAGGACCAGCTTGGCGAAGCGGCCGGGCTCACGGTTGGCCGCGAGCACGCCGATCATCGCGCTGACCGAGTGGCCGACGAAGATGACGTCCCGCAGGTCCAGCTCGTGGATGATCTCGAGGATGTCCTCGGCATAGCCGTCCAGGGTCGAGTACCGCTGGTCGTCGTACGCGCTCAGGTCGGAACGGCCGGCACCGACGTGGTCGAAGAGCACCACCCGGTGGGTGTCCAGGAACGCGGGTGCCACGGAGCGCCACATGTTCTGGTCGCAGCCGTACCCGTGCGCGAACATCATCGGCTGGGCGTGGGCCCGGCCGGTCACGGTCACCGCGTTCCGCTCAGTCGCCTTCTTCGCACTCACCACCGGGTCACCATACGACTCCGCACCGTCCGGCACATCGCCCCGGGTGTCCGTTCTCGCGTTTGGTCCGCAGTGCCGGCGAGCCGCCACGGTCGTCGATCCGCGGCCTCGATCTTCGCCGATGGGTGGCGGCCCGTCTCTAACCTGGCGGAAGACGCCCGGCACCCGGGCCCGGGGCGAGCAGCGGAGGGAGATCGACGGATGGCCGAGCAGCAGCCGGAGAATCCGGCCGCCGGGACCCCGCCGAACACCACCCCCGACCCCACCCGCATCGAGGGAGCACCAGGCGCGGCAGAGGAGACCCGCGCGCGCGGCTCGGCGGAGGAGACAAGAGCGCCAAGCCCGGCTGGGGAGACAAGAGCGCGCGGCTCAGCGGCCGTGCCGCCGCCGGTGCCCAAGCAGGCGTGGTGGTCGCGCCGCCGCACGCAGGCCGAGGCCGACGAGCCGCCGCCCCCGGTCGACCCGTGGGCGGACAGCGAGGACTGGTCCACCACACCCGCGGTCGACCCCTGGGCCGACCAGGACACCCCGTGGCAGGCGGAGATCCCGTTCCCGGAGGCGATGCCGCCGACCCGGATCGACAGCCCGCTGCCACCGACCCGGATGCAGGCCCCGCTGCCGCCGACCCGCTCGGAGTCGCCGCTCCCACCCACCCGCTCAGAAGCGCCGCTCCCACCCACCCGCTCAGAAGCGCCGCTCCCACCGGCCCGCTCGGAAGCGCCGCTGCAGCCCACGCGGGTGCAGCCGCCGGCCGGAAGCCAGCGGTCCGGTGGTAGGTGGCAGGCTCTCGACGGAGGCCGTGGTGCGGACAATG
>NZ_JBEZGQ010001109.1:0-2596 GCF_040650095.1 Actinoplanes sp. NPDC048791
CGCCGCCGCCGACTTCTCCGAGGAATTGGTCCTTCTGTCCATGGAAAACACGAAGTACCGGCAATGCTGGGGGTCTCGCGTCGCACCGACCGGCGGCGCCGCGCAGCCGCTGCAGGTCGTCGGGCCCGGGCTCGTGACCCAGCAGGTCACCGGCGAGGCGCTGGAGCACCGGCGGGGTGACCGCGGACAGGCCCAGCCCGGTGGCCGCGTTGACCTCGTGCAGGTCCCGGCCGAGTCGCGCGCGGTCGCCCGAGCGCACCCCGGCGGCGACCTTGCGCAGCAGCTCGGCGGTGTTCTGCGGGCGTTCGGGCGTGTTGCTCTCCTGCGCCGCGGGCGGTGCCTCGCCGGTCAGCTTCTCGACGCGCTCACGCCACCAGGGTCCCAGCTTCTCCGGCGGAGGCTGCTGATCCTGCTGCTCGGGTGGCCCGGCCGGCTCGTCCTGCTTCGCCGTCTTCTGCTCCTCCAGGCCGGCTTTCCAGTCGCGGTCCGGTGGCGCGCTCGCATCGGCGGACAGGCCCAGCGCGGCCAGATAGGCCGCGATCGCGTCCTGGGCCAGGCGCAGGGCGGCCGCGGCGTGCTCGGCGTGCTCGGTGGCATTGCCCAGCTGCGGTACGCCGATCGGGTCGATCGAGGTCTGGCGCACCCAGTTCAGCAGCTCAGTGGCGCTGCGCAGCCGCTCCATCGCCACCGTGACCAGGCCGGTGGGCAGTTCGTCGGACGTGGCGCGGAGCTGGGCGCCGAGTTCCTGCAGCAGCGACATCGCGTTACAGCGTCGCCGTGTAGGTCTGCGCCTGCTCGACCGCGAGCAGCGTGGCGCCGAGGCATTCCTCGAGCTGCTGGTCGGCCTGCGACAGGGAGGCGTGCGCCGCACCGACCGCGTCGTTGGCGCTGCCGTCGAGGGCCGCGGCCAGGCTCTGCTGCGCCTCGCCGAGCTTCTCCCGGGCCGCCTGGATCGCCGCCTGACCCTCCGTGACCTGTTGGAGTGCGGCATCCACAGCCGCTCTGACCTCGGCGACGCTGGCCACTCGTGCAGCCTCCTGCGATATCGACACGGCGGTAAAGACCCAGAATAGTCGTCCACGATGGGGCGGTCGTGCCCGCACGCCCCTTTCGCGAATTCATGCTCGCACGCCCACCGGCGCCACGACAGCCGGGCCCACCCGGTGGCTTGTCGCCCGACTGTGCGTGACCCTCCGCAGGACCGTCGTACGGGCCGCGCACCCCCTATGACCAGCACGATCGTCTGATCACGTCCTGGCGGCGCCCGCTCTGCCCGAGCGCCGCCAGGGCGTTTAGTGATCACTTAGCGGCCGTTGCGCCAGACGTAGATGGCGGCCACGGCGAGCGTGCCGGCGATCAGTACGCCCATCACGACCATGACTGCGACTGCCGCCGCGTTCGCCCCGGAGTTGATCGAGGTTGTGGCGAGCGCGGCCAGGGTTGTCCCTTGCGCCCCGGCGGCTAACAAACATGCCTGCACCACTCCGGGTCCACGCAGCTCACGGCCTTGCGGCGGGGGTTCTGTGGGGTCCGGTGGACTGCTTCCGCGCTGTTCTATGCTCATGGGGACGTTTGTCCTTTCGGAACGGTAGGACGGGCCGGGAGGGATTCGTCTTCGCGAGGGCCTGCGCCAACAGGTGTCCTCGCGAGGAGGGCGGTATCGCGGTAGCGGTGCCGCCCTCTTCGTCGCGATCGAGCGGTTTCTGTTACGTCCACAGAATAGTGACCCCCGCCGGGGCGGTCGTGCTCGCACGCCCCATTTGCGATGTCCTCGGCCCGCCGTCCTCCACCAGCGTTATCTCGGAACGCTGCTCGGTCCTCGTACCTCCGCGCCCAGCGCGGTCACCCGCTCCCGCAGCCCCCGGTCGGCCGTCACCACGACGGTCCGCCGGCCGGCGCCCTCGGCGGCGACCACCGCCACGATCGTGTCGTCCCCGGAGCCGGACGCGCGGACGACCCGGACCCCGTCAACCGCCGGGACGTCCCGGGCGCGGCCCTCCACGACCAGCACCACCTCGACCGGTCCCGGAAGATCCGGGAGCCCTGTGGCGTTGATACCCATGAGGCCGTCGCGCAGTTTGGCGGTGGCCCCCGCGCGGTCCCGCCACCAACCGTCCGGCTTGGAGCCGAGCACGTTGGCGGCGTCGACGACCAGCAGCGGGACGCTCATGTAAGGAGCGTCTCACACCGGAATCAAACGTTCGTTCAGGACGCTGTGCTGTCCCGTGCGGAGCCCGTTTGGTGCCGGACACCGCGGGTAGGCGGCGAGTTTGCCGCTCCCGACCAGCAGTATCAGGAGAGAAGAGATTATGAGCATCGGACCCCTGGGGCCGGGTGGCCCCGGTGAATGGGACGACCTGTTCGCCCGCTTCTTCGGGGCGGCCGAGCCACGACGGTCCGCGCAGCGGATCGACATCACCAGATTCATGAGCGCGGACGCGCGTGAGGTCCTGTCCGTCGCCGCCCGCCGCGCCGCTGAGGTGGCGCCGGCCGGCATCGGCCTGGCCGACCTCGACACCGAGCACCTGCTCTGGGCGCTGCTCCAGCAGGAGCCGCAGCAGGCCCTGGTCCGCCGGGCCGGCGCCGACCCCGCCGC
>NZ_JBEZGQ010001110.1:0-2590 GCF_040650095.1 Actinoplanes sp. NPDC048791
GGAGGGGCTTCGGTGGCGATGCCACGGGCGGACGATTCTGGGCTGCGGGTCCGCAGCCGCCCTGTCGGATGTCAAGAATGACCGACTGCGGCGCTGGATGCCCGTATCGGTCGGGGTCGTGTCCACGTTAGCGACGTTGAGGCCGCTCACTGTCGGCCCTCCCGGCGATGTGACGACGACCCTGTCTCGCGGTGGCGGCCCGAGGCGGACGAGGCGACGGCCCCGCCCTGGTCCAGTTCGTCGGAGGTCAGCGCGTCCCGGCCGAGCAGGTACTGCTCGATCAGATGGTTCCACGCGCAGGACTGGCACACCTCGACCACGAAAACCTGGAACTCACGCAGCGTCATCGCCAGAACCGGCAGCTCCGCGAGCTTACGGGCCTGCCCTGCGGACTGCTTGAGTTCATCGCCGTAGATGTAATGCACCAGGGTGAGGTTGTCGCGACGGCAGACCGGACAACGGTCGTCGGTCGGCTCGCCATGGAACCTAGCTGCGTTTTTCAGGTACGGCGACGCGTCGCAGACTTCCAGCGTCCCCACCTTGCCGTTGTGCACGTCACGCAGCAGCGCTCGCTTCTGAAGCGAGTAGTCGACCACCTGCCGCTGCGTACGCATGGCGAAGAGAGTACGCGGTCCGCACCCGTACGGCGACAGTCATCACACAGCGTGGCGCGGCGACTGCGCACGCATGACCGGCCTTGCGGTGGGCCGCATCCCGATCTACGGTGACGATGTATCGGGCCGATACATCGTGGCAAGCAGTGAAGGGGGTGGGCGTCTTGTTGGAACTCGCGATCCTCGGACTGCTCCAGGAATCCCCGATGCACGGCTACGAGCTGCGCAAGGAGCTCGCCACCAAGCTGGGCACCATCCGCGCGGCGATCAGCTACGGCACGCTGTACCCGACTTTGAAGCGGCTGCAGACCGCCGGCTGGATCGGTGAGGCCGAGGCCGCCGACACCGAGATCATTCCCCCGCTCACCAGCAAGCGCGGCCGGGTTGTCTACAAAATCACCGCCGAAGGCAAGGAACGCTTCGCCGAGCTGCTCGCCCAGGCGGGCCCGGAGACGTACGACGACGCCGGGTTCGGCGTGCACTTCGCCTTCTTCTCCCGGACCGACCGGGCGACGCGGCTGCGGATCCTCGAGGGCCGCCGCCGCCGGATCGAGGAACGCCGGGAAGGGCTGCGTGAGGTTCTCTCCCGCGCGTCCGACCGCCTCGACGCCTACACCCTCGAACTACAGCGCCACGGACTGGACGCCTGCGAGCGCGAGGTCCGCTGGCTGGAGGAGCTCATCACCAACGAGCGCTCCGGCCGATCCCCAGCCGGGGAGACACCCCTCGAAGACCCGAGTCCGCGTCAGGACCGGCCGTGATGAACAAGGAGGCAAACGCGATGGGCTCCGTCCGCGTCGCCATCGTCGGTGTGGGTAACTGCGCCTCGTCCCTCGTACAGGGCGTGGAGTACTACCGCGAAGCCGACCCCAACGACCGCGTCCCGGGTCTCATGCACGTGACCTTCGGCGACTACCACGTGTCCGACGTGAAGTTCGTCGCGGCGTTCGATGTGGACGCCAAGAAGGTCGGCATGGACCTGGCCGAGGCGATCGTCGCCAGCGAAAACAACACGATCACGCTGGCCGACGTCGCGCCCACCGGCGTGACCGTCCAGCGTGGACCGACCTTCGACGGTCTGGGCACGTACTACCGCGAGATGGTCGAGGAGTCGTCGGCCGAGCCGGTCGACGTCGTCAAGGCCCTGCGCGACGCCGAGGTCGACGTCGTCGTCTCCTACCTCCCGGTGGGTTCCGAGGAGGCCGACAAGTTCTACGCGCAGGCCGCGATCGACGCCGGTTGCGCGTTCGTCAACGCCCTGCCGGTCTTCATCGCCTCCGACCCGGCGTGGGCGCAGAAGTTCACCGACGCCGGCCTGCCGATCGTCGGCGACGACATCAAGAGCCAGGTCGGTGCGACGATCGTGCACCGCGCGCTGGCCAAGCTGTTCGAGGACCGCGGGGTCGAGCTGCTGCGCACGTACCAGCTCAACTTCGGCGGCAACATGGACTTCATGAACATGCTGGAGCGCAAGCGCCTGGTGTCGAAGAAGATCTCCAAGACCCAGTCGGTGACGTCCCAGATCCCGCACGAGATGGTCAAGAGCGACGTGCACATCGGCCCGTCGGACCACGTGCCGTGGCTCGACGACCGCAAGTGGGCCTACATCCGGCTCGAGGGCCGCAGCTTCGGCGACACCCCGCTGAACGCGGAGCTCAAGCTCGAGGTGTGGGACTCGCCGAACTCGGCCGGCGTCATCATCGACGCGGTCCGGGCGGCGAAGATCGCCAAGGACCGCGGCATCGGTGGCCCGATCCTCTCGGCGAGCTCCTACTTCATGAAGTCCCCGCCGGTGCAGTACAACGACCACGACGCCAAGGACGCGGTCGAGGCGTTCATCAAGGGCGACATCGAGCGCTGATCCAGCGCCAGAGGAAAGGCCCGCCCGCCATACGGGACCGCCGACATAAAGTGATAATACGCACCCCCACGCCAACCACAAAGAGGTGCGGGACACCACCGCCCCCCGCGGGCGC
>NZ_JBEZGQ010001111.1:0-2590 GCF_040650095.1 Actinoplanes sp. NPDC048791
GGCAGGCAGGGCAGGCAGCGCGGGCAGCGCGGGCAGGGCAGGCAGCGCGGGCAGGGCGGGCAGGGCAGGCAGCGCGGGCAGGGCGGGCAGGGCAGGCGACGTGGACAACGCAGGCAGGGCCGGCAGGGCGGGCAAGGTTGAAAGCGACGGCAACGCCGGGAGCGACGGCACGACCGGGGATGCAGGCGCCGCGAGCACGGGCGGCAGCGCAGGCGCGGCGGGCACGGCCGGCGACGCAGGGATGGCAGGCAGAGCCGGCATCGCGGGCAGAGCCGGCCGGATGGGCATCGTGCTGACTGCCGGAGGTTCCGGCCCAGATGGCAGCGCCGGATTGGCGGGCAACGTGGGCGACACGGGGTGCGAATGCCGCTTGGGGTGTGCCGGCAACGAGGGCTGCTCCGGCAGCGCGGGCGCAGAGGGAAGGGCTGGCTCAAGTTCCGGATTAGCAGGCAACTGAGGGGGTTCAGGACGCGCCGGCGTGCTCGGGTCCGCAGGCGACCGGGGCAGTTCGGGAGCCGCCGGCATGTCGCGGACAGCCGGCAGCGTGCGGCTGACCGGCAACGCTGGCAGCTGCGATGGCCCGGATGCGACGGGCGAGCCCGGATCACGATCTGCCGGACCAGGATCGGTCCGCGGCGATCCCGCGGGGCGGCCAGATCGCTCATTCGCGGAGGGCTTCGCCGGGCGGACAGTCGGCGTCCGCTTCGCCGTGAGGTCGGTATCACCATCAGGAAGCCGTCGAACCTCCACCGGCGTCCTGCCTGCAGAGACCACCTCGGATGCAGCATCCGACCGCCTCTTGGCTCTCGAACCCGCGTCCGTCTGGGGAGCGGCGATCTCGAGACCCTTCCGCGCACTCCCTTGAGGTGGGTCGGCCTCGCGGCCTTCGACCTTCAGGCCCGGATCCTCAGGCTCACCTGATCCGGAAGAGGTGGCCTTGCGGCGGTCGACCTTCGCAGTCGCACCAGCCCGCGGTCCCGAAAGAGCGCTCGTCCGCCCAGCCGCCTCCGCTACCCGGCCCTTCCGCGCCTCCGCCGTCGAGACCTTCCCCGCCTCGACGTTCGAAGCGGTGATCTTCCGACCATCCGCCTTCGAAACCCGCTTCTCCGCCGCCGCCACTTTGGAAGCCGAGACCTTGGAGACCGAGACCTTGGAAGCCGAGACCGAGACCTTCCGGCCGTCAGACCTGGACTCCGGAGCTTTGGAAGCGGAAACCCTCCGACCATCCACCTTGGAACCGCCGACGTCCCGGCCGTCAGCCTTCGAAACCCGAGCCCGCCCCGGAACCGGAACCTTTCGATCCTCCCGGGAAAGCGAAGCCTTCCGCACCCGAGGAACCGTCCGCCCAGCAGAAACCGCATCCGAAGAATCTACGGATTTACCCCCATGGATCTTCGGAACAGAGATCCCCGACACTGAGCGGTCCTTTTTCGCATTGTCTGCGAGATCCCGGCCACCCTCAGCGAGCCCGACCTTTCCGCCGCGATCAATAACACCCGCATCAGCACGCGCAGCGTGATCAATAACACTCAGAGCGAAGTAGGCAGCAACGATCAGCCCGACCATCACCAGCAGCCGATAAATGCGCTGAGCTGCTGCTCCAGCGACATTCCGGCGCACGGCGAACCCCCACTCGATCATTTACCCGGGCTATCGATTCATTCCTACCCGCCAATCGGAAGCTAACACCGCACCACCGCCACCGCAGAACTCGGCCGGGCGCCGCTCACCCATTCGTGGACCCGGGGAAAGATGCATCATGCCGCCCGGGACAGACCGCACAGTCTGCTGTGGAGCTCCGTCGTCTCCGGCGCCGGGCGCGCCCCGACCTGGGTTTCCAGCACCCGGACCAGCTCCTCGTACTGGCGCAGCGCCCGCCCCCGCTCCCCCAGCGCGGCATAGCAGCGCATCAAAGCCCGATGCGCCCCCTCCAGCAGCGGATCATGCGCCACCAGCCGCGCGAACACGTCCGCGGCCTCCACGAAGCGTTGTTCCCGCGCCAGCAGGCCGCCGAGGCTGCGGAGCACGTGCTCGTACTCTCTGCGCAGCTCTTCCCGGTGCGGTTCCGCCCACGCGCCGACCGGGGTGTCCGCGAGGAAGTCGCCCGGGTAGCA
Organism: Actinoplanes sp. NPDC048791; assembly: GCF_040650095.1. Classification (NCBI taxonomy): domain Bacteria; kingdom Bacillati; phylum Actinomycetota; class Actinomycetes; order Micromonosporales; family Micromonosporaceae; genus Actinoplanes; species Actinoplanes sp. NPDC048791. The sequence continues at coordinate 2,115 of NZ_JBEZGQ010001111.1, forward strand.
GGCCGCGGCCCTGGTCAGGGCGTCGATACCGGCGCGCCGGGCTGCCCCTTGGAAGTCCGGGACGTCGTAGCGCAGGGTGCCGATCGCTTCCAGGTGGTACGCACCATCGGCGAACCGTACCCGCGCGGCCCCATCGAGGGCCCGGCGCAGGAACTTCAGGCACGTGTGGAAGCTGTTGCGAAGCTCGGTCGCCGACGCCTCCGGCCACAGGGCCAGCCCGATCTCCGCCTTGGTGCTGCCCGGCCTGGTGAGCAGGTAGAACATCAGCTCGCGGGGTTTGGCGTAGGTCCAGTCCTCCGGCCCGAGCGCCCGGCCGTCCATTTCGACCCGGCTGCGCCCGAGCGCGTGGACCGACAGCCCGGCCCGCGGCACCAGGCGTGGGGCGGAGACCAGTACGCCGGCCCGCTGCAGCTCGTCGACGTCGGCGAGGTGTGCGGTCCGGGCCTCGTCGACCTGCTCGAGCGGGGCGCGATAGG
>NZ_JBEZGQ010001112.1:0-2582 GCF_040650095.1 Actinoplanes sp. NPDC048791
ACCGACGGCGCCACCGACGGGATCACCGACGAGGCCGCCGAGGTGGTCCGGTGACCCGGCGGCTGCGCACGCTCCTGGCTGCCCCGCTGGTGGCCGTGCTGCTGGCCGGCGGCTGCGGCATCCCGGACAGCACCGAGGTCCAGCGGGTCGGGCCGGGACCGTCGACCGGCGTCTCGACCGGTGAGGACGTCACCCCCACGCGGCACGACCGCCTCGCCAGCTCGGATCGCGACACCTTCGTGCGCAACTACCTGGAGGCGGCGGCCGGCGACCCGAACACCGCGATGGAACGGGTCAAGCAGTTCCTCTCACCGACAGCCGCCTCGTCGTTCGACCCGGCAGCCGAGGTCCGGGTCGTCCACCTCGTCGACACCCCGCTGGTCAACCCGGGCAGCGTCGATGTGCTGCTGCGCGCCCAGACGGTCGGCGTGCTCAACCACAACGGCATCCTCGACCCGTCCGCGGACGACTCCCCGCAGGAGTACACGCTCACCGTGTCGAGCTCGCCCGGCCAGACCGGGCTGTTCGTCACCAAGGCGCCGCCCGTGCTGCTGATCTCCGACGACGCCCTGGACCGGTTCTACGAGCGGCGCAAGCTCTACTTCTGGAACCACGAGTACACCGGCCTCGTCCCCGATGAGCGGTATCTGCCCCGTGACCTGCCGTCTGAGCAGCAGCCCAACGAGATCATCAAATGGCTGATGGCCGGGCCGTCACCCTGGCTCGGCAACGCGGTGGAGACGCTGCCCGAGGGCACCGCCCTGGACGGCAACGTGCCCGCCCCCAGCGGCGAGAAGCTGCAGATCAACCTCAGCGGTCAGGCGGTGCGCCCGCCCGACGACCAGACCAAGCTGGACCGGCTCCGGCGCCAGCTCATGTGGTCGCTGCGGTCCGGCCAGTGGAACACCCTCGAGCTCAAGGTCGGCAACCAGAACAGCATCGAATACACCGGCACCGACTACTACACGAGCAACCCGGCCTACGCGCTGGAGACCACGCCGGAGCGGTTCCTGGTCTACAACGGCCAGGTGCGCCGGATGTCCGGCCCGCCGTACGCCTCGGATCCGGTGCCGCTGCTGCGCCCGGAGGACAACCGGTTCGTCCGGGCCGCCGCGCTGGCCGGCTCCGGCAGCCGCCGCTTCGCCGCCCTGGTGGTCACCTCGGGGGGGCGTGAGGAGCTGCGGGTGGGCGCCGGTGCCGCCGGCGAGCGGGTCGCCCTGGCCAAGATCAGCCTGCCCAAGGGCGCGACCGGCCAGCCGGTCTGGGCGATCACCTCGGCCGAGCCCGGAGCGCCGGCCATCGGCCTGGTCACGGTCGGCGGCCGGCTCTACAGCTTCACCACCACGGAGGGTTCCTCGCTGACCAAGGTCGACGGGGCCGGCGACGGCATCACGGCGGTGGCGGTCGCGCCCGACGGCCGGCGCGTGGCGCTGGTCTCGCGGGGCCGGCTCTCCGTCGCCGCGTTGTCCACCAGCGGCGCCAGCGTCCGGATGCTGCCCGCGGAGCAGATTCTCACCGCGCCGCTGAAGCAGGTCAGCGCGGTCGACTGGAGCAGCGAGACCTGGCTGACCGTGGCCGGCGCCCGGGCCGACAAGAGCCGGGTGGCCATCTTCGAGATGACCATCGACGGCTCCTTCGTCTCCGAGCGGCTCGCCGACATCGGCACGGAGACCGTGAGCTACCTGACGGCGTACCCGGTCAGCCCGATCAGTGGCACGGAAAGTTCCGACACGATCGCGTACGTGGCCAACGGGGACGCCTTCGACGTGCTGTCCGACCCGGTCCGGATCACGGTGGCCGACCTGGCCGTCGCGGTGCCGAACCCGCCGTCCGGGGTCAAGCCCACCTCGCCGTCCTTCCTGCGCTGAACGGAGCGGTATGCCGACGGCACGGTGGTCCCGGCTGGGCGCGGACCTGGCCGACCTGGTGCTGCCCAGCGCCTGCGCCGGCTGCGGGGCCGAGCGGGTGGCGCTGCGCTTCGGGGTGTGCGCCGGCTGCGTGGCGTCCCTGGAGGCTCTGACGCCCTTTCCGACCGCTCCGGTGCCACCACCACCCGGGATGCCGCTGTGCACGGCTGTCGGGCCGTACGCGGGGCCGGTGCGGGGTGTGCTGCTGGCGTACAAGGAGAAGGGCCGGCACCGGCTCGCCCGGCCGCTGGGGTCGCTGCTCGCCGGGGCGGTCGCCGAGGCCGCCCGGCGGGGCGGCGCCGGCCCGCGGACCCCGGTGCGTCTGATCCCGGTCCCGTCGACGGCGGCCGCCGCGCGGGAACGCCACGGTGACCACATGGCGCGACTGGCCGCACACACCGTGCGGCGGCTGCGCGCGGCCGGCTGGGACGCTGACGTCGTCCAGCCGCTGCGGGCGCTCCCACGGGCGGACTCAGCGTCACTGGACGTAGCCGGTCGCGCTGCGGCGGCTGAGAATTCGCTGCGAATCAAGGGGGCCCGGATCCGGATTCCGCGACGCGGGCCGACGATGAGAGGCACGCTGATAGTGGTCGACGACATCGTCACGACCGGGGCCACGCTGGCCGCGGTGGCGGGTCGTCTGCGGGAGGCGGACATGCAGGTCACCGGGGCCGC
>NZ_JBEZGQ010001113.1:0-2580 GCF_040650095.1 Actinoplanes sp. NPDC048791
CGCGCAGCGGGTGCGGCGTCAGGTCGACGTCGGCCGGCGCGAGCGGCACGCCGGGCGGCTCGAAGACCTGGGCCAGGTAGGTGACGTGGCCGCCGGGCTGGGCCGGACGCTCAGCCGTGAGCAGCCGCAACACGTGCACGTCGAGGCCGTGCCGCTCCCGGGTGGCGGCGACCACGTCGGCGGCCTCGGGCCACCAGGGCAGCTCCACCTCGACCGGTGGCAGGGCGCCGAGCATCGCACCGGCGGCATCGACGAGGACAAGCGTCACGGTTCGGCCCACGCCAGGACGGTAGCGGCCGGGCCGGCATCGGGCGACCGCGTTTCCGCCGCCCCCGCCGTAATCCGGACGACATCCGGATCCGGCTACCGTGACGTCCGTGAACAACTCCCAGGTCGGTGCCACGCTCGTCTTCGACGTCACCGAGCCCGCCGAGCTCGTCCTGCTGATCGCCGCCGCGGATCCGGTGTCGGAGACCCTGTCGCTGTCCAGCGACGGCCGCAGTGTGGAGGCGGTGGAGCTGCCCGGTCGCCAGCACTACGTGCGGGTCCCCAAGGGCAGGCTGACCGTCACGTACGCGGCGGAGGTGGCCGTCGCCCGGCCGGTCCCGGCGGACGTCACCGAGCTGGACCGGATCGTCGCGTTGCGGCCGAGCCGGTACTGCCCGTCGGACAAGATGGCCGGCTTCGCGGGCACGCTGTTCAGCGGCCTGCCGGACGCCACCGCGACCGTCCGGGCGATCCGCGACTGGGTGCACGACCACCTCAGCTACGAGGCCGGCAGCAGCGGTCCGAGCACCGACGCGGCGGACACGCTGCTCGACGGCCGGGGCGTCTGCCGCGACTACGCCCACCTGGTCACCACGTTGTGCCGGGCGATGAACGTGCCGGCCCGGGTCGCGGCGGTCTACGCGCCGGGGCTGTCCCCGATGGACTTCCACCTGGTGGTCGAGACCGCGCTGGACGGCCGGTGGCAGGTCTGGGACGCGACCGGCCTCGCTCCCCGGCCGAGCCTGATCCGCATCGCGACCGGCCGGGACGCGGCGGACACCGCCCTGGCCACCACCCTGTCCGGCCTGCTGACCATGCCGGAGCTGGTGATCACCGCGGTGGCCGGCGGCGACCTTCCCCTGGACGACCACACCGGTCTGGTCGAGCTGGCCTGACGAAGACGGGGGCTCGCGAGCGGACGCCCGGCCTTTACGTCACCGCCTCGAAGCGGGCGCGCAGGACAGCACCGTCCGGGCGGCCGTGCAGGCGCAGCCGGGCCATGCCGCCGTCCGGGAAGATGTCCAGCCGCACGTGGGTGGCGACCGGGACCACCGACACCGCGAAGCGGTGCCGGGTGTCCGGGGACAGCCGCACCTGGGGCAGCAGGTCGAACCAGTCGGTCGGGTCGTCGAGCAGCCCGGTGCGGGCGTCGATGCCGCGCAGGGTGGCGCTGCCCGGCGCGTTGCCCTTGAAGTGGCTGGTGTCCAGCTCGGCCAGCTCGATCACCGACGGCACGGCCAGCTGCACCAGCACCCAGTCGTTGCCCTCGTCGCGGCGCCGGGAGGTCTCCCAGCCGTCGCCCATGGACCGGGCCAGGCCCGGGTAGATCATGTTCTGCGGGTGGCCGTAGAACATGTTGCTGCAGCCGGCGATGCGGGCGCCGTACTCGGCCGCGGCCACGTCGAAGACGCTCGGCAGCAGCCGCGGGTCGGGCACGACCTCGCCGTGCACCCGCAGCCGGGCCACCCCGCCGTCCGGGTAGATGTTCAGCCGGATGTGGGTGTAGCGCTGGCTGGAGTCGACCGGGAACAGGTTCTGGCTGTCCCCGACCAGCGGCGAGCGCGGCACCAGCGGCACCCAGTGCGCCTCGGCCAGCTGGACCGGATCCGGGTAGCCCTCCAGCGCCGCGCCCTCGACCGACGCGTGCGGCGGGTAGTTGCCGGTGAAGAACGCGGTGTCGATGTCGATGCCGTGCACGATGCCGGGCGCGCCGAGCCGGATGATCGCGGTGTCGTGCCCGGGCTCGCGCCGCCGCCGGGTCTCCCAGCCGTCGTACACCTGGCCCTTGTGCCCGAAGGTCCGCGGCGCGAACACCGGCCGGGCCGGCTCGACGAGATGGTCGGCCGCGGCGAAGAACTCGTCGTTGGCGAACACCACCCCGCCGCCGAAGGTGCGCGACGCCAGGTCGGGCAGCAGCGTGAACTCCTCCATCAGGAACCCTCCCGGGTCAGGAAGACGCCGCGGGGGGCGTCGCCGGTCACGGTCCGTCCGCGCAGCCAGGTCGTGCGGACCACCCCCGTCAGGACCTTGCCCGCGTACGGCGTGACGGGGTTGCGGTGGTGCAGCCGTACGGGATCGACGGTGAAGTCCGCGGCCGGGTCGAAGGCGACCAGGTCGGCGTCCGCGCCCACCGTGATCCGGCCCTTGCCGGTGAGCCCGACCAGGTCGGCCGGGCGCCGGGCCATCCAGCTCACCACGTCGGCCAGGGAGTGTCCCCCGTCGAGCGCGGCATGGTCGTGGTGAAGCCGGGCTCCAGCACTCCGCACACGGAGTTCGAGGGCCAGGTCTACATCCTCTCGAAGGAGGAGGGCG
>NZ_JBEZGQ010001114.1:0-2580 GCF_040650095.1 Actinoplanes sp. NPDC048791
GACCCGGTCAACTCCAAGAGCCAGCAGTCCAGCGCCTGCCCGGCCGGCACGGCGACGACCGGGGTGGGCGGCTCGGCCACCGCGACCGCCGGAGCCACCATCAGCGGGTACGTGTTCGTCAACCAGGTGAGCAGCAACCTGGCCCAGGACACGGCAACCGCCGAGGCGGTGGAAGGCCTCAACCCCGGGGGCGGCGTCAGCTGGTACCTGTCCGCGTACGACATCTGCTGGGCGCCCTGACCGGAGGTGAACGGGTGGCGGGTCGGCGGCGGTCCCGATGGTCTTGAACCGCTGCCGCCTCTGCCGGGGACAGACTGATTGAGACGAGGTAAGGGGGCCGGCATGGGTCACGGCGTCGACGGGACGGCGGACAGTGGCGCCACCGGCTCCCACCCGTCCGAATTCAGTGATGCGGCGCTGGTGACCGCGATCGCTCGTGGCCGGCGGGACGCTTTCGCCGACCTGTACGTCAGGCACGCCCCCTGGCTACAGGTTCGGTTGCGGCGCCGGTGCGGCGATCCCGACGTCGTCGCCGAGGCGTTGCAGGACACGTTTCTCGCGGTGTGGCGGGGCGCGGGCCGCTGGGGTGGGCGTGGCGAGGTGCCGGCGTGGTTGTGGGGCATCGCCATCCGCCGGCTCATCGACCTGGTCGCCCGCCGGCCGGACCATGACGTGCTCACCGCGGCCACCGATCCGGTCGTCGGTTCGGCCGAGGAGCAGGTCCTGCTGGGTCTGGAGTACGGCGACGCCGCCGGCGCCCTCAACCGGCTCTCCCCGGAGCTGCAGGTCGTCGTGCGAGCCACCGTCCTGGATGGGCTGACGACCCGGGAGGCGGCCCTGCTGCTGCACATCCCGCAGGGAACGGTCAAGACCCGGATGGCCCGGGCGCGGAGTCTGCTCAGGCAGGCGTTGTCGTGAAAGGAGCGCCGCGATGACCACATGGCATGCCGACGGGGAGTTGCTTTCCGCGTACGCCGGTGGGCGCCTCGACCTCGCCCGGACCGCCTCGGTCGAGCAGCACCTGCTGGAGTGCGGCCGGTGCCGGACGGGGGTCGCCGTTGTCGCGGACCGGCAACTGCTCGACCGGGTGTGGGCGGACACCGTGGACATCCTCGACCGGCCGCCGGTATCGGTCGGCGAGCGGATCCTGACCGTGGCCGGGTTGGCACCGCAGGCGGCCCGGCTGGCGGCGAAAGCCTGCCGGGCGCTGCAGGCCTGGCTCTGGGCCTGCGCGCTGCTCGCCGTCTTCGCGTTGGCCGCGCCCCGCACCGAGGGCTGGCTGATCATCTGGTTCCTGGTGCTCGCCCCGCTGGTGCCGGTGACCGGGGTGGCGCTGGCGTACGGTCCGGACACCGACCCGATGCACGAGGTGGTCACCGCCGCGCCGTACCCCCGGTTGCGGTTGATCCTGCTGCGCAGCCTGATCGTGCTGCCGGTGACCGCCGTGCTGGTGCTGGTCACCGGCCTGACGGTGCCCGGTGGACCGCGTACGTCGGCCCTGTGGCTGCTACCCGGCCTGGCCCTGAGCGCGGTGACGCTGGCCTTGGAGGAGCGGTTCGGCGCCCTGAAGGTCGCCGGAGCACTGTCCCTGGCGTGGATTGTCTTCGCGGTCGCCGCAAAGGCCGGTACGGGATCGGTTCTGACGGCCTACGCACCCGTGGTCCAGCTCGTCTGTCTCGTCGCTGTCGCCGTCGTCGTGGGCCTCGCCGCGTACGGCCGCCGCCCCAGGAGGTCCTCATGACGGAGATCCGCCTCACCGATGTCAGCAAGACCTACGGACGGCACCGCGCCCTGGAGGGGGTCAGCCTGCGCGCAGGCCCGGGTGTGCTCGGCCTGCTCGGGCCCAACGGCGCCGGGAAGACGACCCTGCTGCGGATCATGGCAACCGTCGTCGCACCCACCACCGGCCAGGTCGGTCTGCTGGGCCACGACTGCGCGCTGCCCGCCGGTCGGACCGAGGTCCGCCGCCGGCTGGGCTATGTGCCGCAGGAGTGCGGTTTCCCGGCCGGTTTCACCGGCTTCGAGTACGTCGACTATGTCGCCATCCTCAAGGAGTGGGCCGATCGCCGGGCCCGCCACGACGAGGTACGCCGGGTGCTCTCGGTCATGGGGCTGACCGGCGTGGCTCATCGGCGGATCCGCCGGCTCTCCGGTGGCCTGCGCCGTCGCCTGGTCATCGCCCAGGCGCTGCTCGGCGACCCCCGGCTGCTGATCCTGGACGAGCCCACCGTGGGCCTGGACCCCGAGCAACGGCTGCGGTTCCGCGACACCGTCTCGGCGCTGGCCGGCGAGCGCTGTGTGGTGGTCTCCACTCATCAGACCGAGGACGTGGCGGCGTTGTGCCCCCGGGTCGTCGTCCTGCACCAGGGCGGGATGCGCTATGACGGCTCACCCAGCGGGCTGGCTGCCATGGCCGGCGGCCGGGTGTGGACCGGGCCGGACCGGGACCGGGGAGCGGTGCTCGCCTGGCGCAGCGAGACCGGCGGGTTGCGGCAGATCGGCGTACCGCCGGCGGGCGCGCAGCCGGTGGCCCCGACCTTGGAAGACGGTTACCTGCTGCTGGTCGGCGGGGCCGGGGAG
>NZ_JBEZGQ010001115.1:0-2577 GCF_040650095.1 Actinoplanes sp. NPDC048791
GCGGACCGCGAGCAGCCGTCGCGCCGATCCGGGGCCCGGGCGGCCGCTCAGCGGTCGATCGGCCAGATCTTGATGTCGTTGAAGGCGACCTGGTACGGCCCCTTCACCGGCGCGCTCCGCTCGGTGAAGATGCCGAGCACGACCCGCCCGCCGCGGATGTCCTTGTCCTGCACCGGTACGGCGCCGAGCAGCTCGCCGTCGCGCAGCACCTCGAGGGTCTCGCCGACGATGCTCACCGTGATCACGGTCGCCGGGGCGCCGACGTCGATCGGGCGGTCGTCGAGCGGGAACGTCTTGTAGACCTCGGTGGTGGTCGACTTGTGGGTGCCGACGTACACGTTGCGTTCGCAGACGCGTACCTGGTAGCCGCGGTTCTGCGCGAAGCGCATCCAGATGGACGCGCAGCTGTCCGGGGTCAGCAGCCGGACCTTGACCTCGGCCTGCACGTCCGGGGGTTCGTAGTCCTCCGGTCCGCGGCAGCGGAAGACCCCGCGGGTCGCGCGGCTGACCACCAGGCCGCCGTCGAACGAGCACCCCGCCTGCTCGTCCTCCAGGGACGTGGCCTGCCAGAGGCGCTGCCCGGTCAACGCGTCCGAGAGCAGCACGGTCTGCTCGGACTCCTCGACGCGCGGGTCGATCGTGGCGCCGGTGCCGGTACCGCCCGGCCACAGCGTCGCGACCACCCCGCCGACCGCCAGCATCGCCAGGACCAGCAGGACCACCGCGGCGGGCAGCACCCACGGCCGGCGCGGCGTGGGGTCGTGGGAGAACGGTGTGTCCGGCGCGGCCGGTGAGGTCGGCACCGGCTGGGTGACGATCGAGTTCTCCGAGTAGCCGACCAACGTGGGCGCGGCGGTGACCTCGGTGAGCAACGCCGCGGGGTGCACCCCGGTGACCGCCTGCGCCTCCTGCGCGGCGAAGCGCAGGCCGGGCTGGTGGTCGAGCGCGGCTCCGGAGGCGGCCGGTCGCTGCGGGCCGTCGACCAGCAGATCCAGCAGCTCGCGGGCGCTGGGGCGGTTGGCCGGGTCCTTCTCCAGCGCGTGCCCGATGAGGTCGCGCAGCGGGCCGCTGAGCCCGGACAGGTCCGGCGGCTGGGTCAGGATCCGGGCCGCGGTCGCCGGCGGGGAGTCGGCGCTGAACGGGGTGCGGCCGGTGCCCGCGTACGCCACGACGCCGCCCCAGGCGAACACGTCGGCGGCCGGGGTGAGCGGCAGGTCCAGGTCGGGGCCGAACCGCTCGGGCGCCATGTACGCCACCGTGCCGACCATCTGGTCGGTGCTGGTGTGCGCGCTGGTCGCCTCCATCGCCCGGGCGATGCCGAAGTCGATGACCTTGGGGCTGCCCGGGGCGAGCAGGACGTTGCGCGGCTTGAGATCGCGGTGGATGACCCCGGCGCCGTGGATGGCGGTCAGCGCGGTCGCCACCCCGATCGCCACACTGTGCAGATTGGACGCGGTGAGCGGGCCGCGCTCCTCGACCACCTCGGCCAGGCTCGGCCCGTCGACGTACTCGACGACCAGGTAGGGCTGCTCGTGGTCGGGGTCGGCGTCGAGCACCTCGGCGGTGCAGAACGGCGGCACCTGGCGGACCCGGTTGACCTCGCTGCGGAACCGGCGGCGGAACGCGTCGTCCGGCGCGAGGTCGGCCCGGACCACCTTGACCGCGACGAGCACACCGGCGGCGCTGCGGGCCAGATAGACAGTGCCCATGCCGCCCTCACCGAGCCGGCTGAGCAGTTCGTACGAACCGAGCCGGCGAGGGTCACGCGGGCGCAGCGGGCTGGTCCGCTCGTCCGACATGCCGTTTACTCCTACGCCCCCGCGGCATGACGCCGCCCCACCCCCGACAGGAAAGGTCACCCTATAGGGCCTTGTCATCGCCTGCGAATACCTGTCCGCCGGTTGGCGCACAACCGACACAGATCACCATCGGCGCCACCGATGATCCGGGGCGGCCGGGTGGGCGGCGGCGGACTAGATTTACGGTCATGGAAGCGCGCGCATGACGCCCACGCAGCTGCGGGCGTATTCCGCCGTCGTGCGCCTCGGCTCCGTCAAGCAGGCGGCCGCGCAGCTCGAGGTGTCGGAGTCGGCCGTGTCGCTGCACATCGGCCAGCTCCGCCGTGAGCTCGGCGACCAGTTGTTCTCCCGCACGGCGGCGGGCCTGGCGTTCACCCCCGGTGGGCTGCGGCTGGCCAGCCGGGCGGCCGAGCTGCTGGGCCTGCAGGACCGCACGGTGCTCGAGGTCAGCGCCGCGGGCCGGGGGCGCCGGCTGCTGCGGGTTGCGGCCTCCAGCCTGTTCGCCGAGCACGCGGCGCCGGGCCTGATCGAGCTGTTCGCCAAGCGGGCGGCGGATCTGGACGTGGAGCTCAGCGTGTGCAATCCGGAGCAGTTCGAGTCGCTGCTGCTGACCCGTACGGTGGACGTGGCGATCGGCCCGCAGCCGGCGACGGTCGATCCGGCGCTGACCGGCCGCCCGGTGATGAACTACCGGATCGCCCTGGTCGTCGGCCCGAGCCACCCGCTCGCCGGGGTGGCCGCCGGCCCGCACCAGCTCCGCGGCCAGACCTGGCTGCTG
>NZ_JBEZGQ010001116.1:0-2577 GCF_040650095.1 Actinoplanes sp. NPDC048791
CTGCCGGCCGCTGGTGCCCTCGACGGCGGCGCCGTCGATCCAGTGTCTGATCTCGCGCATGTGGCCTCCTAGACCAGGTAGTCCGAGAGTCCCCGGCGGACGTACTGACCGTGGCCCTTACGTCCCAGGTATTCGCCGCCGCGCACGACGACGGTGCCGCGGGAGATGACGGTGTCGACCTTGCCGTCGATCTCCCAGCCCTCCCAGGCCGAATGGTCCATGTTCATGTGGTGGGTGGCCGCGCTGATCCGGGTCCGGCCGGCCGGGTCGTAGAGCACGATGTCGGCGTCCGAGCCGGGGGCGACGACGCCCTTGCGCGGGTACATGCCGAACATCCGGGCCGGGGTCGTGGCGATCGTCTCCACCCAGCGGGCCAGCGACAGCTTGCCGTCGACCACACCTTGGTAGAGCAGGTCGACGCGGTGCTCGACGCTGCCGATCCCGTTGGGGATCTTGGAGAAGTCGCCCAGGCCCAGCTCCTTCTGGTCCTTCATGCAGAACGGGCAGTGGTCGGTGGAGACCACGGCCAGGTCGTTGGTGCGCAGGCCGCGCCACAGGTCGGCCCGGTGGCTCTCGTGCTTGCTGCGCAGCGGGGTCGAGCAGACCCACTTGGCGCCCTCGAAGCCCGGCGCGCCCAGCTGGTCCTCCAGCGTCAGGTACAGGTACTGCGGGCAGGTCTCGGCGAAGACGTTGCGGCCCTGGTCCCGGGCCGCCGCGACCTGTTCGAGCGCCTTGGACGCGGACAGGTGCACGATGTAGAGCGGGCAGTCCGCGGCCACACTGGCCAGCCAGATCGCCCGGCTGGTGGCTTCGGCCTCCAACTCCTGCGGGCGGGTCAGGCCGTGGTGGATCGGGTCGGTCTCGCCGCGTTCCAGGGCCTGCTTGACCAGCACGTCGATGGCCGGCCCGTTCTCCGCGTGCATCATGATCATGGCGCCGTTGTCGCGGGCCTTCTGCATCGCCCGCAGGATCTGCCCGTCGTCGCTGTAGAACACCCCCGGGTAGGCCATGAACAGCTTGAAGCTGGAGATGCCCTCGTCGGTGACGAGCTGGTCCATGGCCTTGAGCGAGTCGTCGGTGACGCCACCCAGGATCATGTGGAAGCCGTAGTCGATGTGGCAGTTGCCCTCGGCCTTGGCGTGCCAGGCGGCCAGCCCGTCCTGCACGACCTCGCCGTAACGCTGCACCGCGAAGTCGATGATCGTGGTGACGCCGCCGAAGGCCGCCGCCCGGGTGCCGGTGTCGAAAGTGTCGCTGGCGTGCGTACCGCCGAACGGCAGCTCCATGTGGGTGTGCGCGTCGACGGCCCCGGGGATCACGTACTTGCCGGTGGCGTCGATGGTCTCGATGTCGGCCGGGCCGCGGCCCGGCGCGAACACGGCGGCGATGGTCTCGCCGTCGACCAGCACGTCGGCGGGGGAGGCCCCGGTCGGGCCGACCACCGTGCCGCCCTTGATCAGAAAGGTCACGGCGCGACCAGCCCGTCGTAGCTGTCCGGGCGGCGGTCGCGGTAGAACGCCCAGCGGTCCCGGACGGTGGCGAGCAGGTCCATGTCCAGATCGCGGACGATCAGCTCCGGGTTGTGGGTGTCGCCGACCGCGCCGACGAACTTGCCCTCCGGGTCGACGAAGTAGGACTGGCCGTAGAAGTCGTTGTCGCCGAGTTCCTCCACCCCGGTGCGGTTGATCGCGCCGATGAAGTACTCGTTGGCCACCGCGCTGGCCGGCTGCTCCAGCTGCCACAGGTACGACGACAGGCCCCGGCTGGTCGCCGACGGGTTGAAGACGATCTGCGCGCCGTTCAGGCCCAGGGCCCGCCAGCCCTCGGGGAAGTGCCGGTCGTAACAGATGTAGACGCCGACCTTGCCGACCGCGGTGTCGAACACCGGGTAGCCCAGGTTGCCGGGCCGGAAGTAGAACTTCTCCCAGAAGCCGTTGACCTGCGGGATGTGGTGCTTGCGGTACTTGCCGAGGTACGAGCCGTCGGCGTCCACCACGGCCGCCGTGTTGTAGAGGACGCCGGGCTGCTCCTGCTCGTACATCGGCAGGATCATCACCATGCCGAGCTCGGCGGCCAGGGCCTGGAAGCGTTCGGTGGTCGGGCCGGGGATGGACTCGGCGTACTCGTAGTAGGCCTTGTCCTGGACCTGGCAGAAGTAGGGGCCGTAGAACAGCTCCTGGAAGCAGATCACCTTGGCGCCCTGGGCGGCGGCGTCGCGAGCGTAGTCCTCGTGCGCCTTGATCATCGATTCCTTGTCGCCCGTCCAGTTGGTCTGGACGAGGGCGGCCCGGATGACGTTGCTCATCGCTGCGGCCCCTCTCTGAAATCAGTGGTGGCGTGGGTCACCCCACGATTGTGATCGCCTGTCCACCCGCTGTCATCGTCCCCAGCTCATCGCTTGACATCCGGGGTTGATGTCGTAGGACACTAATGACACAACCACGGGCGGACAATTGCTCGCGTGTAACCAAATGTTTCGGCGAAGTAAGAAGCGCGCCGGGCGCCGGCGGGAGGTCGGGCGGTTTGCTGGGGCACATCACGGGCGCGGACGACGACCGCAGCGCCCGGGGCATCGCC
>NZ_JBEZGQ010001117.1:0-2572 GCF_040650095.1 Actinoplanes sp. NPDC048791
GCCACATCGGGTATTCGCCGCGGCGGTTCGACAGCGCGTACGAGAACTGCTTGGCCGGCAGGTCCGCATAGTAACCGCGGGGACGGCCGCCGGGCCGACGACCAGGTGGCCGAGCTGCGGCGCAAGCTCAACGACCGGATCGCCGAGGGCAGCGTGGACGCCGCCGCCGCCAGGATCCTGCGGGCCCGCCTGGCCGATCTCGACGAAGCGCTGCGCTCCAGCTGAGCGGCCGGTCCCCGGCGCGGCCGAGCTCAAGCGGCCGAGCGGAAGCTCCGGCTGAGCGGAAGCGGGCGAGCTCAAGCGGCCGAGCGGAAGCGGCCGAGCGGAAGCGGCCGAGCGGGGGTCAGGCTGAGCCGCGGAGGACCAGGCGGGTGCTGAGGACCGGGCCGCCCGGGCCGGGGTCCTCGCCGTCGATCTTGGCGAGCAGCAGCCGGACCATCTGCCGGCCCATCTCCTCGATCGGCTGGTGCACGCTGGTCAGCGGCGGATCGGTGTGCCCGGCGATCACCGAGTCGTCGAAGCCGATCACCGCGATGTCACCCGGTGCCGACAGCCCCTGCTCGCGCATCGTGCGCAGCGCGCCCGCGGCCATCATGTCCGAGGCGGCGAAGACGGCGTCGATGTCCGGGTGCCGGGCCAGCAGTTGCCGCATCGCGGCGGCGCCGCCCTCCTCGCTGAAGTCGCCGTGCGCGACGATCCCCTCGCCGACCACGTCGCGGTAGCCGTCGAGGCGGGCCTGGCCCGGAGCCATGTCCATGGTGCCGGTGATCGTGGCGATCCGCCGGCGGCCCGAGCGGCGCAGATATTCCACGGCTTCGCGGGCACCTCCGCGGTTGTCGGCGTCCACGTAACAGCCCGACTCCCCCTCGGCCGGGCGGCCGGCCCGGACCGTGGCCACGCCGCGCTGCTCCAGCTTGTCCATCAGGTTGTCGGTGCCGTGCAGCGACAGCAGCAGGGCGCCGTCGACGTGCTGGCGGGTCAGGTAGCCCTCCAGCCGTTCCCGCTCCTGCGGGGACTGGGAGATCATCAGGACCATCTGGAGGTTGCGCTCCACCAGCACCGACGCGATGGCCTGCACTATGCGGCCGAAGAACGGCTCGGCGAAGAAGCGTTCCCCGGACTCGAAGATGACCAGGGCGATCGAGTCGGTCCGCTGGGTCACCAGGGTGCGGGCGGCGCGGTTGGGCACGTACCCCAGCTCGGCGATCGCGTCCTCGACCGCGGCCTTGGCACCCGGGCTGACCTGCGCCGAGCCGTTGACCACCCGGGACACCGTGCCGCGCCCGACGCCGGCCCGTTCCGCGACCTGGTCGAGGGTCGGGCGTCCGGTGGATCGGGACCGCTCCGTCGTCATCGGTCCTCCCCTGCCCTTCACCGTCCCGCCGGGCCCGTCCTGTCCCGCCAGCCACAACCTACCCTGCGGGTTCACTCGTACGCCGGAGGGCGGGTCGTCGACGGCGGCACCCGGTAGCGGCTCAGGGTCAGTCCCATGATGTCGCTGAAGATCGGTGCCGCCACATCACCCCCGGCCCCCTCGGGCACCGCGGCGGAGACGGCGACGACGTAGCGGGGTGCCTCGGCCGGGGCCATGCCGATGAAGGAGACCGCGTTCGCGCTGGTGTACTGCCCGTCGACGAGGCGATCCACCGTGCCGGTCTTGCCCGCGACCCGGTAGCCGGGGACAGCCGCACGACGCCCGGTGGCGCCGGGCAGCACGACGACGGCCTCCAGCATGCGCCGTACCTCGGCGGCGACCCCGGGGCTGAGCACCCGCCGGGTCTCCGGCGGTGAGGCGAGCGTCACCGTGCCGCCGGCGTCGACGGTCGAGTGCACCAGCCGCGGCGCGATGTACGTGCCGTCGTTGGCGATGGCCCCGTACCCGGCGGCCATCTGGAGCAGTGTCGCGTCCACGCTCGTACCGATCGGCACCGAACCCGAGGCCGACGGGCTCCACTGCCGCGGCGGCAGCAACCGGCCGGCACTCTCGCCCGGCATGCCTTCGCGGGTGACGCTGCCCAGCCCGAACCGCTGCTGGTACTCGAAGATCCGTTGCGGGCCGAGCCGGTCGGCGACCGCGATGGTGCCGACGTTCGACGAGAACGCCAGCACCTGCGGGATGGTGAGCCGGGTGCCGGCCGGCTGCGGGTGCTCGTCGGCGAACGGCGTACCGCCGCGGACCAGCGGCCCGCTCGCCGGCACGGTCGTCCTCGCGGTGATCAGGCCCTCCTGCAGCGCGGCGGCCACGACGAAGGCCTTGTGGTGGAGCCCGGCTCGGCCGCGACGCTGCTCGCGACGTCGGCCCGCTCGGCGGGCTCGGACAGCAGCGGCTTCGCCGCGTCGAACCCCGGGCAGCTCGCCTGGGCCAGCACCTCGCCGGTACGCACGTCCAGGACCACCGCGGCGCCGAAGGTCGCACCCGCCTCGGCCAGGGCCGGGCACAGCTCCCGCTGGGTCTGGAACTGCAGGTCCCGGTCGATGGTCAGGTGCAGGGTGGCGCCCGGGCGGGCCCGGGTCAGCCGGTGGTAGCCGCGGGGGATCTCCTTCGCCTGCCGCCCGTCGTCGACCCCCGGAT
>NZ_JBEZGQ010001118.1:0-2565 GCF_040650095.1 Actinoplanes sp. NPDC048791
CGACGGCCCACCTCAGGAGGCCGCCGGCGGCGCGCCGGGTGACCACCATCGTGCTCGTGGCCGGGGCCAACGGCGGCCCGGGGGGCGACGCCGAGCTGACCCTGCGCGGGCACCGGACGGTGGGCGTGCCACTGCCCGGCCACGACCCCGGCGACGGTCAGTTCCGCCTGGCCTACCAGGCCCCGCAGGACCTGGCCGCGCTGGCCACCGAGCCTTCGCCGATGGCCGCGATCACCCTCGACGACTACGTCCGCGCTACCGTCGCGGTGGTTCGCCGCGCCGCCCGCAACGGACCGGTCGTGCTGTGGGGCGGCAGCATGGGGGGCGCCACGCTCAGCCGGGTCGGCAACGAGGTGCCGCACCTGATCGACCGGCTCGTCTACAGCTCGGCGTTCTGCTGCGTCGGCCTGCGCAGCGTCGGCGACTACCTGGCCACGCCGGAGGCGGCCGGCACGCTGCTGTTCGACCTCGGCGACGCGGCCCTGGCCGACCCGGCCGTGATCGGCGGTACGCGCACCAATTTCCGCACCGCCGACCCGGCCGTGCTGGCCAAGCTCAAGCAGGCACTGTGCGCGGGGGCCACCGACGCCGAGTTCCTGGCGATGCTCAACGGGATGTCCCCGGACGAGTCGGCGCAGGTGCCTCTCGACGACGCGCGCGGGCACCGGGACACGTGGGGCCGGATCCCGCGCACGTACATCCGGCACACTCTCGACCGGTGCATCCCGATCGCCCTGCAGGACCGGATGATCGCCGAGGCCGACGCGCTGACCCCGGACAACCGGTTCGACGTGCGCTCGGTCGCCACCTCACACGCTCCCGACGCCGCCGGCTGGCGGGCCATCGTGGAGATCGTCGACGGGCTGGTCCGGGGACGGTAGGAGCGTCTCCGGCAGGAACCGGAGGCGGACGGCGTCCGTCGGACTCATCGGTGCGCATCGCGCCGACCTGAGGCACGGACCGGAGGAGCGTCATGAGACGCAGGGCGATCACAATCGGCGTGGGGATGGTGCTGGCTGTGGCCGGATGCGAACGGCCGGCCGCGCCGGCTCGGACCCCGACGGCGACCACCGCGTCCCCGGCGGTTGCGTTCGACCTTCGCACGCATTGCGGCATCTTCGAGGTGAAGTTCCAAGGCCGCTACTACGAGGCCGTTCATCCGCTCTCCGACCCCGATGGCGTCAACCCTCCGGAGGGTTGGGGCAACCCCTACCAACGCGGCACGATGCGGATGCTCTCGGACACCGAGACGGAATTCCGCGACGAGGCCGGACACGTTGTGCTGTTCCGGCTCCGCCCCGAGGCCACGGCCGCGGAGCACCCTTGCTGGGACTGACGGTGTCGCCGCACGATCCGGCGACGCCACGGCAGCTGCCCCGAGCGTGCCGTCAGCGTCGCCGGCGCCGGCCCGGGGTCAGCGGAACGACCGGAAGGCCGCCCGCAGCTCCTGAGTGAACACCTGCGGCTCCTCCCAGGCCGCGAAGTGCCCACCCCGCCCGGCCTTGCTGTAGTGCCGGAGTGTCGGATAGCTCGCCTCGGCCCAGCTGCGCGGCGCCTGGAAGATCTCGCCCGGGAAGGCGCTGAACGCGACCGGGACGGTCACCGGCGCCTGCGGGTGGCCGGAGGTCTGTGCTCTCTCCCAGTACGCGCGGGCGGCCGACTCGCCGGTGCCGGTCAGCCAGTAGACCGAGACGTTGTCGAGGACGTGCTCCCGGGTGAGGTTGCCCGAGGGCGGGCCGCCGCGGAAGGCGCGGGAGATCTTGAGGTAGCTGTCGGTGTCGTGATCGAGCATCCAGGCCGCCAGGGCGACGGGTGAGTCCAGCAGGGCGTAGCCGATCGTCTGCGGCCGGGTCGACTGTTCGACCAGGTAGCCCCGGCCGGACGTCGAGAAGGTCTGCAGGGCGGCGGCCGCGGCCTTCTCCTCGTCGGTGTTCTTCGGCAGGTTGCCGGTGCCGCCCAGCGCCGGTACCAGCAGGTTCAGATGGATGCCGAGCAGTCCCGGCGGTGCCAGCCGGCTGAGGTTGTCGGTGACGGCGGCGCCGACGTCACCGCCCTGGGCGACGAAGTCGGTGTAGCCGAGGCGGTGCATGAGTTCCGCCCAGGCCCGTGCGGTCCGGTTGGTGTCCCAGCCGAGCTCGGCCGGTTTGCCGGAGAAGCCGTAGCCGGGGATCGACGGCAGGACCAGGTGGAAGGCATCCGCCGCGCTGCCGCCGTGCGCCGTCGGGTTGGTGAGGGGGCCGACGGTCTCGAGCAGTTCGACGATGGAGCCGGGCCAGCCGTGGGTCATCACCAGCGGCAGGGCGTTGCGGTGCCGCGAGCGGACATGGACGAAGTGGATGTCGACGCCGTCGATCTCGGTCCTGAACTGCGGGAGCGCGTTGAGTTTGGCCTCGAACCGGCGCCAGTCGTAGCTGGTCGCCCAGAACCGGGCGAGCGCCTGGGCGGTCGCCAGTTGCACGCCCTGCGAACGGTCGGCGACGAGCTCGCGGGACGGCCAGCGGGTGGCGGCGACACGGCGGCGCAGCTCGGCCACCTGCTCGCGCCGGATCGCGACCCGGAACGGGC
>NZ_JBEZGQ010001119.1:0-2563 GCF_040650095.1 Actinoplanes sp. NPDC048791
CCCCCTCCCCGTCCCCGTCGAACCCGGTGCCGCCGACCACGCCGCCGCCGGCGGGCGCCGGCTGCACGGCGACCTACACCTCGGCCGGTCAGTGGGCCGGCGGCTTCCAAGGAGAGGTACGGGTCAGCGCCGGGACCACCGCCATCAGGAGCTGGGCCGTCACCCTGACCTTCGCCGACGGCCAGCGCATCAGCCAGGCCTGGAACGCCGTGCTGTCCACCAGCGGGGCCGCGGTGACCGCCCGCAACGAGAGCTACAACGGCGCTCTCGCCGCCGCGGCCAGCACCACCTTCGGCTTCGTCGGCACGTGGACCGGCAGCAACACCCCACCGGCGGTGACCTGCACCGCGACCTGACCGGTCCACCCACCGGCGGTCAGGTCTGCGCTGCCTGGCTCATGATGCGGCCGATGTTGTCGGGGGCGAAGAACTCCGCCGGTGGCGTGGCGCCCGAGTTGACCCGGGCGAAGGCGTCCATCGCCTCCTGGTTGCCCTGTACGGCCGTGAGCAGCTGCACCATCTGCGGGTCCGGTGGTTGCAGCGAGGCGATCTGCGCGGTCATCTCGTACATCGGCAGCACCCGCTCGTCGCGGGTCGACCAGTAGTCGCCCATCGCCTCGGCGTACGGCCGGGCGCCGCCCAGCGCCTGGTCGAGCGCGTCGGCGCAGAGCTCGGCGTCGTGGAAGGCGTCCGTGATGCCCTGGGCGGTGATGAAGTCCCGGTTGTAGCCGGCGTCGCCGACCAGCGCCCAGCCCGGACCGAACGGCGTGCGGAAGTAGTTCGGCACCGACGTGCCGACGAACCGGCTCTCCCGCTTGGCGCCGGCGAGCCGCTCGACGAACGCGGGCGCCAGCGCGAACGTGTCCCGCAGGGTGCCCTCGATGTCGTTGCGGTGCTCGGCCAGTTCCGCGTACGGCCAGCCACCGATGACCATGGTGAGCTCGTCGTGGGTCGGGCAGACCGCCCAGCCGCGCCCGGTCCGGCTGTAGATCTCGAACGTTCCGTCCGTCGGCAGGTTGCTCCAGTACGAGTAGTAGCCGCAGGTCAGCGGCGGAAGCTCGTGGTACTGCCGGGGCTGCACGGCCTTGGCGACCACCGAGTTGCGCCCGTCGGCCCCGACCACCACCCGGGCCCGCTCCACCACGGGCGAGCCGCCGGCGTCCCGCCCGCGGATCTCGGCCGGCTCACCGTCGGCGACCCGTACCTCCTCCACGGTGAACCCCTCGCGGACTTCGGCACCGGCGGCCGCGGCGGCGTCGAGCAGGATCTTGTCGAGCACGGTCCGCCGGGGCGCGTACGCCACGGGGGAGTGCTCGGTCCCGGGCGCCCCGGCCAGCGTGACCGGCCCGAAGTCGAACGTGTACCGGGAGATCGGCGGGACGCCCGTGGCCGTGACCTGCTCCAGCAGCCCCCACCGGCGCAGCGCGTCGACACCCGGCGGATGGATGAAGTGGGTGGACACGGTGTCGCTCGGGAACGTCGCCCGGTCCACCACGAGCACCCGGTAGCCGCGGCGGGCCAGCAGCATCGCGACGGGCGACCCCGCACACCGTGCACCGACAACAATCACGTCGTACGCCTGATCCGGCATCTGTCTCCCCCTCCGGGACATCATGCTGGGCGGCTCCGGCCATTGTCGACAGACCGTCCGAGGGAAAACTTATGATCGACTCATGCCGTACGCGATGGAGACCCATCTGCCGCAGGCAGCGTCCCGGACCATCACGCTGGACGAGCTGCCCGCCTTGTACCGCCCCGATCACGAGCCGGTGTTCACCTACGGCGACGACGGCGACGACGCGCTGATCGTCTCCCTGCACGACGGGTTCAGCACGGTCTCGCTCCTGCACGACCGCACCTGGTACTGGCTCGAGGAGTCACCGGACGCCGAGCTCGTGGAGATCGTCCTGTGCGGGCTGGAGGCGTGGGTGCCAGCCGGAGTGCTGGTGCGGCCCGAGTCGGGTCTGGCCGCCCTGCGGCTCGCCCACGATCAGCCGCGCCTCATGACCGACTTCGGGTGGCGCGAGCAGTGACAGAGCTGTCAGGAGACGGCGACTTCGACGATGCGGGACTGGTCGTCGGTGCCGTTCGCGGCGTGGGTGACGATGCGCAGGGCGGTGCTGGACTGCGTCGCGAAGGTGCTGCTCGCCGTCCGGGCGGTGTTGCCGCGGACCTCGGCGACCGTGCGCCAGCCGGTGTGGGTGGCCAGCTGGATGTCCCAGTCGCGCAGGCCGTACCGGGCGGTGGGGTACTGCGGTGAGTCGACCGTGGTCACGGTGACGCGGGTCAGCTGCTGGGGGCGGGACCAGGCCAGTGCGTACCAGTCGGGCCACTGCCGGCCGGTGCCGTCGGCCCAGCCGGTGCCGGTGCCCCAGTGGGCCGGGTCGGCGTCGCCGTCGACCGCCCCGCACACCGGGAAGCCGGTCCGTGACGACGAGGCGGTGACCCGGGCCGCGGACCGGGCCAGGTCGGTGGTCGGCCGGGCCGGTGACACGGCGACCGGTACGGCGGCCCGCCGCGTCCCACTGGCCACCCGCACGGTGTAGGTGCCGGCGGGCGTTCCG
>NZ_JBEZGQ010001120.1:0-2556 GCF_040650095.1 Actinoplanes sp. NPDC048791
GCGGGGGCTGGCCGGGCGGGCGAGGACTTGCACGCAGGCGTGTTCGCCGGGTTTGAGCTGCGATCCGGCCGACATCAGCGCGCGCAGCGGGTCGTTGTCGTGATCGGTCTTGAAGGGCAGCCATTCCGCAGCACTGGGCAGCAGATGCCCACCCACGGCGGCGGCGGTCTCGAGCGGGATCGGTGGGGGTGCCGGCTCGTCGATGGTGCAGGCGGCGCCGGGCCACGCGGCGCGGACGGCTGCCTCCACCGCCCCTTGGGGGACGGTGCCGGGTACCCACACCGCGATCAGCAGTTGCCGGCCGGTCCATGTGTATTGCCAGACCAGGTGTGGGGTGCCGTAGAGGAGCCGCTTGCGCCGGGATGGGGTGAGGGTGCCGTGCAGGTTGGCCCACAGTGCGGCGGCGCTGTGCGGGTCGACCTCGGGTGGTGGGGCGATGGTGATGAGGCGGGCGGCGGCAGCGTGGCGGCGCTGCCGCCACCCGTCGACCACGTTACGGGCCGCCACGAACGACACCAGCAGCCCGGCGGCCACGGCGGCCAGCCACGGCCGGGCCACCGCCCAGCCGGAGGCGTCCACCAACCATTGCGCCGGCGGGTCCACCGTGGAGACAAGATCGGCGCCCGGCCGCGAAGGGGCGGGCGCCGGCGGGGGCGACGGCAGATAGATCAGCGGCGGTGGTGTCACAGCTGGTCCTCGCCGTCGTCGAACCCGACCAGGTCGGCCGGTGTGGTGGTGGCCAGGCGGTGTTCGGCCGGTGAGCTGATCGACTCGAACGCGGTCCGCTGGGTTCCGCAGATGAGCAGGCCGTGCCCGATGCGGGCGGCGAGCAGCATCCGGCGTTCCCCTGCGGTGAGCCCGAAGGCGTCGGCGACATTCTCGATCGCCTGGGGTGCCTGCTTGAGCAGGACCTGCGTCGCCGCGTTCGCTACCACCGCCTGCCCCAGGTCAGTGCCGAGCACATCGGCCGCATCCTGCGTCACCATCGACATGCCGGCGTTGCGCTTGCGGGCGGCCTTCGACATTTTGAACAGGAACCGGGCGCCTTCCCCGTCACGCATCAGTAGCCAGGCTTCCTCCACGACGACCAGGCGGCGGGTCGCCAGCCGGGCCGGGCCCGGGGTGTCGACCGATCGCCAGATCGCGTCCAGGGCCAGCAGGGTGCCGACGGTGCGGAGCTCGTCGGGCAGATGCCGCAACGACCAGACGACCAGGTGTCCGTCGGGGCGGGTGGTCGTCGGCGCGTCGAACAGTGCGGAGAACGACCCGGCGACCCACGGCGCCAGCCGGGCGGCCAGCTGCCGGGCCGCCTCGTCCCCGCGGTCGGCGTGCAGGATCGCGGCGAGGTCTTTGAGCAGGGGTGCCGGCCGGTGGTGGGTGGCCGGGTCGGCGGTGATCCCGGCCTGCCGGTAGACGGCGAGGATGGCGCGGTCCAGGGCGGCGCGTTCGGCCGGCGGCGGTACCTGTCCGAGGAGCACGCTGATCAGGGTGTGCAGGAACAGCCCGCGCCGGGTGAGTACGTCCGGGCGGCTGTCCCCGGCGGGCAGGTCGAGGGGGTTGATCTTCACGCCAGGCGCGCCGAGGCGCACGATGCCGCCGCCCACAGCGTCGGCCAGGCGCGAGTATTCGTCTTCCGGGTCGATGACGGCGACCTGCACGCCTTGGTAGAGGTTGCGCAGCACGTCGAGCTTGACGAAGTAGCTCTTGCCGGCGCCGGAGCGGGCCAGAACCACGCAGTTGTGGTTCTCCTGCGCCCAGCGGTCCCACCAGACGATGCCTTGCGAGTCCGGGTTGATCCCGTACAGGACCCCGCCAGAGTTGGGTGGGTCGCCCGGCAGCGGCGCGGGCAGATCCGCGCTGGCGAGGGGGAAGGCGGCGGCCAGGGCCTGGGTGTCCATGGTGCGGCGCATCTGCAGACTGTCCGAGGCGAGGGGCAGGGTGGTGGTCCAGCCGGGCAGGTGCCGCCAGGTGGCCGGCTGCACCTCGATCAGCGTGGACGCGGCGGCCGCTTTGACCTGTGCGCACGCCTCGAGCAGTTCGGCTTCGGTACGGGCGTGCACGGTCAGGTACAGCCCGACCCGGAACAGTTTCGCCATCCCGCGGGCGAGACGCTGGGCCAGCTCGGCGGCGTCGTCGGCCGCGGCCTCCACGAACGGGTCGGCGAGCTTGCCGTGCCGTTCGTCGGCGCGGCGGCTCGATTCGAACCGGGCCCGCTGATTCCGCAGCCGGGCGGCGGCGACCGGCGCGGGCAGGGGGTCGATGTGCAGGGTCAGGTCGAGGCGGCCCGGCCAGGACAGCAGCGGTTCCAGCCAGGCCGGGCCGACCTCGGCCGGGTAGCCGGTGACGACCAGGGTGGCGGCGTAGCCGTCGCCGACGCGCAGGAAGCGGGGGGTGACTTCGACGGAGGCGGGGGCGACGGTGGCCGCCAGCGACGAACGCCGACGGCCTCCAGCGGCGTGACGTTGGTCGGTGGTGGTGCGGTTTCGGGTGAACGTTTTCACGACGTCGGCTTTCTGGGCGTGGCCTGGTGTGGGCCGGTGATGACGGTGTCGGGGG
>NZ_JBEZGQ010001121.1:0-2554 GCF_040650095.1 Actinoplanes sp. NPDC048791
CCGACGGCGACGAAGGCCGTGCGCCGACCGCCTCCCGAGCCCCGGCGACGGAAACGCGGGACCGCTGGTCGGACCGTCCGTCCTGGCCCGCCGACGACGCCTCCGACCATCCCGGCGGAAGCGTGTCGGCAACCGGCAGCGCCGAGCGCGACACGCCCGGGCGGTGGCAGGAAAGCATGGCGCGTGCCGCGGCGGCCGCCGACGACCAGAAGTCGCGGGACGACTCCCACGGCGGCACTCCGGAGGACTCACCCGAACCGGTGACGGGCGCTCCCGCCGTACCGGAAAAGGAGAAGCCCTCTGCCGGGCGGCGGCTGTCGTCGGCCGGCGCGCTGATCTGGTTGTTGCTCGCCCTGCTCGGCTTCACCCTGGCCGTGCAGCTGCGCAGCAACGACCAGGACGCCGGCCTGGCCACCGCGCGCCAGGAGGACCTGGTCGGCATCCTCAGTGACCTCGAGGCGCGTGACCAGCGTCTGCAGCAGGAGATCAACGCCCTGGAGGAGAGCCAGCGGCAGCTGACCTCCGGGGTCGCCGGGCGGCAGGCCGCGCTCGCTGAGGCCGGGAAGCGGGCCGACGAGCTCGGCCTTCTCTCCGGCACGCTGCCCGCGCGCGGGCCCGGGTTGAAGATTTCCATCGACCCCAAGGGCCAGCCGATCAAGGCTTCCGCCATTCTGAACGCCGTACAGGAGCTGCGCGGCGCCGGCGGTGAGGTGATGGAGATCATCGGGGACAACGGTGTCGCCGTACGGGTCGTGGCCTCGTCCTATTTTGTCGATGGTGACGGCGGTCAGGTGATCGTCGACGGCAAGCAGCTCAGCGGCCCGTACACGCTGTGGGTGATCGGCGTGCCGTCGACGATGCAGACGGCGTTGCAGATCCCCGGTGGGGTGGTCGCTTCGGTGAGCCAGGCCGGCGGTAACGTGACCATGGAGCAACGCACGGCGGTCGAGGTGTCCGCGGTGCGTCAGCCCACCAGCCTGCAGTACGCGCGTCCGGTCTCGTGAGCGGGCGCGCTTGTCAACGGAGGAATGCGTGATTCCTGAGGACCTGCGGTACACGGCCGAGCACGAGTGGGTGTCCGGTGACGGCACCGCGCCCGTGCGGGTGGGCATCACCCACTTCGCGCAGGACGCGCTCGGCGACATCGTCTTCGTGCAGCTGCCCGACGAGGGTACGGCTGTGCAGGCCGGCGACCAGCTCGGCGAGATCGAGTCGACGAAGAGCGTCTCGGAGATCTACGCGCCGATCGCCGGCACTGTGGTGGCCCGCAACGGCAGTCTCGCCGACGAGCCGGAGCTGATCAACGCCGAGCCGTACGCGGCCGGCTGGCTCGTGGAGATCGCCCCGGACGACCCGGCGGCACTCGCCGGGCTGCTGGACGCCGACGCCTACAAGGCGCTGACCGACAGCTGATCGCCCGCGCGTCTGGTTGCCCGCCATTTCGGCGCTGACTAGGCTCGCGGGGCACATGGAGAAATCTGCAATTCCTTTCTCATACCGATAGTCGTGCCGTCCGGACCTCCGGGCAGCGGCGGGGGGCGCTGCGCTCCGGACCCGGGTCCGGCTCGCTCACCCCGTGTCGTCGGGCGGCGACCGAAACAGATCCGTGAGGTGGTCCGATGACGCGCCCAGACGACGAGTTCCCCCCGCTCGACGTCACGTCCACGCTGAACCTCGGTGCGCTCGACGAGGTGCTCGAGGGCCCCGAGACCGACGTGGTACCGAGCCGGATGTCCGGTTCGCTGCCCCCGGGGATGGCGCTGCTGGTCGTGCGCCGCGGCCCCAACGCGGGTGCGCGGTTCCTGCTGGACCATGACGTGACCACGAGTGGCCGCCACCCCGACAGCGACATCTTCCTCGACGACGTGACGGTCTCGCGCCGGCACGCCGAGTTCCACCGCGACGGGGGCACCTTCACGGTGCGCGACGTGGGTTCGCTCAACGGCACCTACGTCAACCGTGAGCGGGTCGAGTCGGCCACCCTGAGCAACGGGGACGAGGTCCAGATCGGCAAGTTCCGGCTGGTCTTCATCGCCGGTCCCCGGCCGGAGGGCGAGGGAAGCGGGGCGTGAACCCGTCGGGGGCGGCCGCGCACGACCCCGGGTCTCGGGCCCAGGGTCAACGTGACGCTGCGCTGATGAGCATCGGGGAGGTGCTGGCCCAGCTGCGCACCGAGTTCCCGGACACCACGATCTCCAAGCTCCGGTTCCTGGAGGCGGAGGGGCTGGTGGACCCGCAGCGCACCGCCTCCGGCTACCGCAAGTACTCGTGGAACGACGTGGCGCGGCTGCGTTTCGTCCTGACCGCGCAGCGGGACCAGTACCTCCCGCTGCGCGTCATCCGCGAGCAGCTCGAGGCGCAGGAGCGCGGGGACGACACGTTGTCGCACCGGCGCCCGTCGCTGGTGGCGGTCGGCTCGGAGGCCGAGGTGCCGGCGGACGCCGCCGACACCCGGGTGTCGCGGGCCGACCTGGTCGAGCGCAGGTGATCTCTTCCGGGCCGAGCTTGGTGTCGCGGGCGTCGACCTCGTGCTCCTCGATGTGGATCGAGGTGA
>NZ_JBEZGQ010001122.1:0-2551 GCF_040650095.1 Actinoplanes sp. NPDC048791
GCCGCGACCATCGGCGGGTCCGGCACCGCGGTGGCCTGGGCGGTGGCCGCGGGCCTGGCCGGCGTCACCGGTGTGCTCCTGCTGACCCCGGCATCGTTACGCTCCCGGGCATGAGACGTCGTGGCGTAGCGCTCGTCGCGGGTGCGGTGGTCACCGTGCTGCTGGGCGCCGGGATCCGGTTCTGGCCGCTGCCGTACGTGGTGCTGGAGCCGGGGCCCACCGTGGACACGCTGGGCCGGCACGAGGGTGCGCAGGTCATCGCGGTGAGCGGCGGCAAGGCGTCCGACTCGGCGGGGCAGTTGCGGCTGACCACCGTACTGGTGGACACCGAGGTCGGGCTGCGGGAAGCGGTGCAGGCCTGGTTCGACGGTGACCGGGCGGTGGCGCCGCGCAGCCGGGTCTACCCGGCGGGGCAGAGCGCCGAGCAGGTCGACCGGCGCAACGCCGAGCAGTTCGCCTCGTCGGTGGGCAACGCGGAGAAGGCCGCTCTGCGCGTGCTGGGCTCTCCGTCCGGGCAGGTCAAGATTCAGATCGACGTGGACGAGATCGGCGGGCCCAGCGCGGGGCTGATGCTGACCCTGGGCATCATCGACAAGCTGACCCCGGCCGATCTCACGGGCGGGCGGATCATCGCCGGCACCGGAACGGTCGACGAGGCGGGCGGGGTCGGGCCGATCAGCGGCATCCCGCAGAAGCTCCTCGGTGCCCGGGCGGCGGGGGCTGAGCTGTTCCTGGTGCCCGAGGGGAACTGCGCCGAGGCGCTCCAGAACGCGGTGCCCGGGCTGGCCACGGCCAAGGTCGCAACGGTCGACGAGGCGCTGGCAGCGATGCGGACGTTTGTGGCCGGGGGAGCCCCTACGCCCTGCGCTGCCGCTTGAGCGGCTGCTCGCGTGCGTGGCCGCTTGAGCGGCTCCTTGCGGGCGTGGCTGTTTGAGCGGCTCCTTGCGGGCTTGGCCGCTTGATTGGTTCCTCGCCCGCCCGGCCGGCGCCGGCGGGGTCCAGGCTTCGGCCCGACGGGTTTCCTCCCGATTCCGCGCACCCCAGCCGCGACGACAGCAAACCAGGTTCCTAGGATGCCTAGGCGGTTGTGGCGCCGACCGCACGAGCTCCGGCGCACCGAGGTGGCGAGCGCCGGGAGCCGCTGCGGACTACTTCAGGGGCAGGTCGAGGTAGGAGCCGCCGCCGATCGTGACTGTGTCGTCCGGGGCGTTCTCGTCGTAGTACAGGGGATCGACCGTGTCGACGACCAGGGTGAGGGAGTGGCCGGCCGGCAGGTCGAATGCGGTAGCCGGCAGGGCGAGGTCCACACTGCGGTGACCCCCGGCGGTGCCGAGCCACGTCGTCGGGGCGTGAGTGATCAGTCCTGCGTTGCCGAGTGCGTCCAGGTCGTACAGGTAGGCCACGAGCGTGCCCCGCGGCGCCGTTCCGCTCAGTTCGAGGTGGAGTTTCGGGATGCCGCGGATCCGTTGCGGCGTCGCCGGGCGTGCGGCGGCCCAGACGCCCGCGCGGGCCCGGCTGACCGTCGGCAGCCAGATCTTCGGTTGCTGGCCGGTGAACGCCGCCAGCCCGTTGGTGATGAGCACGGCCCCGCCGTCCGCCGTGGTGTTCGCGTCCGTCGGGATGGTCTTGGTCCACCCGGTGCTCGGTGCGCCGCCGAGCAGGCCCGTTCCGTCCAGCTTGCGGATCTGGCCCAGGCCGTAGCGGCGGGTCGACGCGTCCAGGGCACCCCACGCCGCGTAGCTCTCGGTGCCCGCGTTGTACGGCTTGATCAGCACCGGCGGTTCGGCGGCGATGCCGGTGTCGACGCCGGCCAGGTACTGGTCGAACCAGCGGAACACGCCGGCCCAGACCTCGTTGTCCAGGCCCAGGATGCCGGTGAGCTCGGCGATCGCGTGGTCGCCGGGGCGCAGTTCCAGGCGCTTCGGCCCGGTCAGCCGGCCGAAGAAGTCGACCAGCTGATTCGGCGGGAAGAACGAGTCGCCCCACGCATTGGCCATCAGCACCGCCGGACGGTTCGCGTTGATGGCGTCGACGTAGGTGGCTGCCGAGCGGGTCCGGGACCAGGCCAGCACCTCGTCGACGTTGCGGTTGGCCGCGAAGTCGCCGAGTTTGCCGGTCAGCTCGGGGCCCGGGTGGCCGAGCAGATCGGCGGCCACCTTCAGGAGCCCGGGGGCCTGCCGGTGCCGGGTCGAGTCGGCGTACAGCGAGTGGCTCAGGTCGGTCCAGCCGCTCATCATGGCGACCGCCCGGATGCGCCGGTCGAACGCCGAGCCGAGCAGGCTGAGCCCGGCGCCGTAGGAGATGCCGGCCGCGCCGATGCGGGCCGGGTCCGTGGCGGTGTTGGCGATGGTCCAGTCGATGACCGTGGACAGGTCGGCCATGTCGGCGGGGCCGGCTGTGTTGATCTCTCCGCCGGAGAACCACCAGCCGCGGGGCGTGTAGGACACGACGACGTACCCGCGGGCGGCGAGGATCTTCGCCTGGGCCAGGTATTCCAGGTCGTTGAGGCCCCAGCTGGACGGCAGCACGACGGCCGGGTAGCGCCCGGCCG
>NZ_JBEZGQ010001123.1:0-2538 GCF_040650095.1 Actinoplanes sp. NPDC048791
GGCCGGCGACGCCGCGCTGCACCGAGCGCAGGGCCGCGCCGGCCGCGTCCGAGGCGGCCTCGTATTGCTGCTGGGCGGCCTTCACCTGGGCCAGCAGGGCGGTCTTGAGCTCGGCGTCGGTGACCTTGTCGGCGGCCTTGCGGGCGTCGGTGAACGCCTTGTCGGCGCGCTGGTCGGTGCGGTGCTGGGCGGCGGTGAATGCCGCGGTGCCCCCGGTGGACGGCACGCCGCCCGAGGAGGCCGCGTCGAGGGCCCGGGCGGCCTGCTCCAGGCGGCGCTCGGCGGCGGGTGAGTCGACCACGGCGACCACCTGGCCCTTGCGGACCTGGTCACCGGCGTCGAAGCGCAGCTCGGCGAGGGTGCCCTCGGCCGGTGAGGTGACCGTGGCGGCGGCGCGGGCGGTCACCGAGCCGGAGGCTTCGACGATCTCGGCGACCGTGCCCATCGCAGCGGCGCCGACCGTGAGGCCGGACGGCTCGTCGCCGCAGGAGGCCGCGGTCAGGGGTGGCAGCAGGACGAACGCGACCAGCAGGGTGCGGGCGCGGCGGTGGGGGCGGGACACGAGCGCCACTCTATGCCGGGGCACCGACGAAAAACCCGGGCCGATCGGACAGCTGATCTATATCGGTCGGAACGATTTGATACCAGGTGGGTGTCGGTAATCCGCCCGACGGCCGACCTGTGGGCGACTGCGCAGGTCGACGCGAGGCGGCAGGCTTGGTGACAGGCCTGGTCAATGGGCCTGCCGGAAGGCACAATCGGCCGACGGATTGAACCGGGGGCCGCACGGCAACCGTAATCCAGGTCACGTGCCCCATCTGCGTACGCGAAGGACGGGACCATGCTGCGCGCCGACGAACTGACGATCGTGCACCACGACGACACGGTGAGCCACTTCACCGACGTCACGTACACGCTGACCCGGCAGGGCCTGCGGGTGTTCACCGCGACCGGCGACGAGAAGGCTTTCCCCGGTCACGACGTGCTCACCACGCACGCCCGGACGAGCCACCAAGAGCTCGCGGCCTGACTCCGTACCGGAAAAGAAAGACGGCCCACCGGCTCATGCCGGCGGGCCGTCTCTGTGCTCGCCTACCTGATCAGGTGCCCGACCGACGGCCGATGACCTTGACCGTCATGCCGATCTTGCCGATCTTGTAGTACTTCTTGGCGTCCGCCGGCAGCAGGTTGACGCAGCCGTGCGAGCCCCGCCACGCATCGTGGATGTACGTGGTCGTCTGGTGGAAGCCCCGGCCGCCGATGAAGCGCTGCCAGTACGGCAGCCACACCTCGTACGGGTCGGACCATTCCTTCTTGGTGCGCTTGTTGATCTTGAAGGAGCCCGACGGCGTGCGGTACCCCTTCATGCCGGTCCGGGTGACCGTCGGCTTGGCGTAGACCTTGCCGTTCTTCATCACCCAGGTCGTCTGGTTCGTCAGGTCCACGCAGAACGTGTAGCCCGACTTCTTGGCCTTGCACTTCGACGTCTTCGTGGCGGCGAGCCGCTTGGCCACTCCGTACGTCGTCGGCCCGGCCAGGCCCGCGGCCGGCTTGATGCCGAAGCGGACCTGGAACTTCTTGATCGCGGCGCAGTCCTTGGCCGACTGCTTGCCGTCGACCGAGACCGTGCCGTAGCCGCCGATCTTCTTGAGGTAACCCTCGACCTGCTTCTGGTACTTGCCCGTCGAGCACGAAGCCGCGGCGGCCTTCGTGACGACGACGGCGGTAATCGGTGTGGCGCTCACCGTCCGGGTCGCGGCGCCGGCCGCGCCCGGGGACAGCACCACAGCGCCGAGCCCACCGCCGACCGCCACCGCCAGCACGGCGGTCGCGAGGCGTGCGGAAACCCGCTGCACTCCCAAAATCGTCCTCCCCAGGAGATGTGTCCGCACATCGAAGCACATCCGTGCACCTGGGAAGGTCCGCCGACCGACTGTGGCATCAATCCGGGACGTCAAACACAGGGGTCGTCGCTCAGCGCTTTCTCACGGTCACTGCGGGGTCGCGAAGTCCTGGACCCAGTACGGCGTACGGTCGGCACTGAAGGCCAGCCCGACGCCCACCTCGCGCAGACCACAGTCCATGATGTTCTCGCGGTGCTCGGGGCTCTTCATCCAGCCGTCGACGACCTCGGCGACGCTGTCCTGGCCGCGGGCGATGTTCTCGCCGTAGCGCGACCACTGGTAGCCGGCGTCCTCGACCCGGTCACCGGCCCGCTGCCCACGCGAGTCCTCGTGCGCGAAGTAGCCGCGCCGCGCCATCTCGGAGGCGTGCCGGTTCGCCGCCACGATCAGCCGCCGGTCGACGGTCAGCTTGTCGCAGCCGCCACGCCGCCGGTTCTCATTGACCAGCGTCAACGCCTGCTGCTGGACGCTGCCGCCGGGGTCGGTGGAGAGGGCCTGGCTGGTCGTCACGTCCCGCTGGGCGGCCGAGAAGGCGTTCGGCTTGCCACCGCGGGCGGGCTTGTCGGCCGCCGGCTTCTCGTCGGACCGGTCGTCGGCCTTGACATCGGGCTTGGTCGCCGCCGGGGCGCCGGCA
>NZ_JBEZGQ010001124.1:0-2535 GCF_040650095.1 Actinoplanes sp. NPDC048791
GCACCGCCACGATCACCATCAAGAAGGGCACCTACACCGGCCGGGTGGTGGTGCCGTCGAACAAGCCGAACATCGTCTTCACCGGTGCCACTGGTGTCGCCACCGACGTCGTCATCACGGCCAGCCGGCCGCAGAACACCGACGGGACGGAGGGCAGCGCCACGGTGCTGCTCGGGGCCAAGGACATCGAGATGCGCCACCTGACGGTCCGCAACGACTACAACGAGAGTGCCAACGGTGCCTCGCAGGCGCTGGCGCTCTACGTCAAGGCCGACCGGGCGAAGTTCCGCAACCTGCGGCTGATCGGTGATCAGGACACCCTGCTGGTGCACGGCGCGGTACGGGCGTACTTCTACAAGACCTATGTCGAGGGTGACGTCGATTTCATCTACGGCAGCGGCACTTCGGTCTTCGACAACTGTGAGATCTTCTCGTCGACGCGCAATCAGTCGAACAACGGCTATGTGACCGCCTCGGCGACGCCGGGTGCGCGTACCTACGGCATATTGATCGTCAATTCCCGGCTGACGAGTGACGCGGCCGCCGGCACGGTGTATCTCGGCCGGCCCTGGCATCCCGGTGGGGACACCTCGGCCGATCCGCAGGTGCTGATCCGGAATTCGTCGCTCGGCGCGCACATCCGTACGGCCCAGCCGTGGACCGACATGAGCGGCTTCTCGTGGCGGGACGCGCGGCTGTCGGAATACCGCAACTCGGGCGCCGGTGCGACGGTGAACAGCAACCGGCCGCAGCTCAGTGACGCGGCCGCGGCGAACTACACGGCCCAGAAGTACCTGGCCGGAACCGACGGGTGGAACCCCGTGGTCACCGGCTGAGGACCCCGGCCGGACAAGCACGGAGGCCCGCGGCGGAAGGGACGCCGGCGCGGGCCTTCGTTGTGCGGAAAATAAGCAGGACAACGCGAAACGGGGGATGAGGAGGGCGCCTCATCCCCCGTCCAGTTTCGCTTTCGGACGGTTCGTGTTCAGTGCGGGAGCCGGGCCGGTGAATGGTCTTGGCGGGTCACCTCCAGGGGGACGGGAGGATGAGGGTTGGGAGCGCTCCCATCGATAACTGTAACTGTCTTCCGGGTCGGGTGGAAGAACCTTAAGGAATTGCTCAGACTGTGGCGCGACAGGTTGCCGACGGGACCGCACCGGACCCGGAGGCGATGAATCCGAACGTCGTACTCGCGCCGGCCGCCAATGCGCCGTTGTAGCCGGCATTCGTGGCGGTCACCGTGCTGCCACTGGCCGAGACGGTGGCATTCCAACCCTGCTGGATCGTCTGGGCGCCGGGGTACGCCAGCGTGACGGTCCAGCCCTTGACGGCCGTCGTACCGGCGGTCACCTTGACCTCACCCTGGTAGCCGCCCTGCCACGTGGAGCTCACGGCGTAGGTGGCCGAGCAGGCACCGGTCGCCGGCGGGGCCGGGGTGGTGGGCGACGCCGTGGCCGACGGGGAGACGGGCGGGGTGCTGGCCGGCGGGGTGGTCGGCGGCGGCGTGCTGGTGCCGCCGAAGGCCACGTCACTGCAGAAGTAGTACGACTGGTCCGCGTGGCTGGCCTGCCAGATGGTGTAGACCATGGCCCGCCCGGTGCGCCCGGACAGCGCCACCGGCAGGTCGATCTGCACGCCGCCGGTGACCGCGTTCCACCGGGCGGCCGGAGTGTTGCCGATCTGGCTGACCAGCTCCAGGTCGGACCATTTCAGGGCGGTGGTGACCGGGTTGAAACCGGGCTTGGTGACGTACACCCGGATGTAGTCGGCGCCGTGGCTGGCCCCGTCGAACAGCCGTACGTTGAAGTTGTTGCCGACCGAGGTGGGCGTCCAGTCACCGACGACGTCCAGCGAGTTGTAGCGGCCGCCCTGGGTGCGCCCGCCGCTGCACAGCTGACCGTCGGGGATGGCAGCCTGGTGGTTGCCGGCGACACCCTCGCGGAAGAGACCGTTCCAGTTCCACATGGTGTTCGGGTCGGCCTGCCAGGCCTGCCAGCACATCGGGTCGGCGGTGGCCATGGCCGGGTCCTGGAACTTGCTGCCCCAGCGTTCGTAACAGCCGTAGTTGCGGGACGCCGGCCCGGTGACGTTGCCGTGCGCGGCGGCGGGCCCGGCCGGGAGGACGACCGCGGCCAGGGTGGCCACGACGATCCCGACGAGACCGCTGATCAGGATGCGGATTCGTAGCGAAGAGGACATGAGGGCTCAGCACTCCGTGAGAAAAAGGGCCCGGGGAAAAGGGCATGGGTCTTCAGGGGTACGGCGGGAACTGCCCACGGCTCCCGCCCGCCACCGGCCCGGTGGGGTGCGCGCCCAGCCTCGCCGACCGATCGGGACGTGTCAATGCATCCGTTCGCTGAAGAAAGTTGGCCGAACGCGGCAACCTTCCCGGCCCGGTCCGCCACTGTGCAGATGGGCGCGGCGTCCGCTGCCGTCCGGGGCTGTCGAATGGATGGGTGATGACTCGACCTAGTGCGCCGTACGCCGGCCGGCCGTCCCGGCGGACCCGGGACACGTCGGTGGTCGGGCGGCGAC
>NZ_JBEZGQ010001125.1:0-2524 GCF_040650095.1 Actinoplanes sp. NPDC048791
GCGACCGCCCCGGTGCTGCAGTCGCTGCCGTCGGGCTGGCGCAACGTCCCGTCCGGCTCGCAGACCGCCGTGTACGACGGCCCGGCCGGCCCGGTGGAGGTCGGCTACCGGATGAACCGGCACGGCGAGCTGGCCGGCTGGTGGGTCCGCGCGGTGGACCCGGAGGAGCTGGACCTGGCGGGGCTGGGCCAGGCCCCGACGCTCGACGACCATCCGCCCACGGTGGTGGTGCACGCCGACGGCGGCCGGGTGGACCTGGACGTCAACGGCATCCGGCTCAGCCTGAAGGTGCACCGGGTGGGTGACATCTCCTACGTGGACAGCCCGGAGGGCTCGGTCACGCTGCGTGAGCTGTCCCGCTTCCCGCTGCCGGCCCCGGAGACCACCGAGGGCTCGCTGATCGCCCCGCTGCCCGGTGCGGTCCGCCGGGTCCTGGTGGTCCCGGGTCAGCGGGTGCGCGCCGGTGAGCTGCTGCTGACGCTGGAGGCGATGAAGCTGGAGCACCCGGTGCACGCGCCCTCGGCCGGCGTGGTCGCCTCACTGCCGGTGCAGCCGGGCGCCGAGGTCGACACCGGCGAGCTGCTGGCCGTGCTCGACCCTGAGTAAGGAGCTTCAGCCGCGGGCCAGCACCGGCCCGCGGAGCTGGTCCCGGCCCTGACCGGCCAGGCAGCGGAAAGTACGGTCGGCGCTGGTCGGCGGCAGCACCGACAACGCCCACTCGGTGCTGTCGGTACGGGTCGTCGTGCGCCGGAAGGTGGCCGTGCTGCACACCTTGCGCACGATCGGGTCGGTGGTGACCGCGTCCCGGTCGCGGGGCTCCACTCCGGACGGCAGCCGGCCGATCGCGAACACCTCCCAGCTGTGTGGCCGGGTGCACGCGACCTTGCGGGCGGTCCGGCCGTCGTCGGCCCGCCGCGTGTAGCACTCGACCTGTTCGGGGCAGTGCGCGTTGGGAGCGGCACAGCCGGGGAGCCGGGACAGCGCCACGGGCACGGTGGACGTCGCCGGCGCGGCCAGCCGGGTGGCGAACGACCGCACCTTGGGGCCGTGCGCGGACGCCAGCCAGGCGCCGCCCAGCGAGGTCGCGACCAGCAGGAACACCCCGAAGCCACCGAAGAGCCACTTGCGCTTGGCCCGCTTGCGGCCCTCGGTGTGCACGGTCGGGGTCTCGTCGGCGCCGTGCACCTCGCGGGTGGGTGACACCGGCGGCACCGGCCGCGGGTTGCGGGGCATCGGCTGCGGCTCGGGCGGCTGGAACGTCGACGCGCGGTAGACCGTCGGCGGGACCTGGTGGCCACTCTGACCGAGGTGCACGCCGCCGAGCATCTCGCGCAGCTGCTCCGCGGTGGGGCGGGCCCGAGGATCGTTCGCCATGCCGTACCGCAGGATCTCGGTGAGCGCGCGCGGCACGCCCGGCAGCTCCGGGATGGGCTGGTTGAACAGGTCCATCAGGGTGATCAGGCTGGGGCTGCGGTCGGACTCCCAGCGCGGCGGGCGGCCTCGCATCACGGCGTAGAGGGTGGCGCAGAGCGCGTACACGTCGACCGCGCCGGACGGCTCGGCGTGCGAGAACATCTCGGGCGGGGCGTACGCCGGGGTGAGCACCTCGAGGGTGACCGACGAATCGCGCATCTCCCCGAGCACGGCCAGCCCGAAGTCGGCGAGCACGGCCGGGTTGAAATGCGAGTACAGGATGTTCGCGGGCTTGACGTCGCGGTGCAGCACCCCGTTGGCGTGCGAGTGCACCAGCGCGTCGGCGATCTTCACGCCCAGGTCGCGGGCCTCGGCGGCGGTGAGCGGGGAGATCCGCATCCGGTCCAGGTACGACCCGTCACAAAGTTCCATGATCAGGTACGGGTGCTGATCGACCGTCACCCCGACGTCGAACAGGTCCACCACGTGCGGGTGCGACGACATCCGCCCGGCCGCTTTGGCCTCGCGCAGGAAACGGGCCTGGTCCCGGGCGTTGTCCAGCGTCCTGTTCTCGACCTTGATGGCGACGTCACGACCGACGGAATCCTGCGTCGCACGGTAGACAGTGGCGTACCCACCTCGTGCCATAACCGTCAAGCCGGACATGCCAGGCACGTACGGCGCGGGGAGGCGGCCAGGCGGGGTGTCGGTCACGGGTTAGAAAATACGCGACCGGGCGTCAGCTTCATCCCGGCACGTCAGACGCGTACGCGACAGATTCCGGCGGTTCCACGATGGAATGGGCCAGAGCATCCCTCAATTCCTCCGCCGCGACTCGTTCACTGACCTGTTCCGAGGAGTACGCGAGCAGCACAGCCTCCTCGGCCGCACCCCGCGCGAGGTCCAGCGACCCGGCCGCCGCGTGCACCCGGGCGAGCACCATCGCGGCGACCACTCCGCTGCGGACGTCCTCGGCCGGCACCTCGCGGGCGCGCCGGATCCAGGTCGCCGCCGCTTCGACGTGACCGTCGGCGAGCAGGGCGGACGCGTACGACGCCAGCGCGTGCCGGCGGGAGAAGAGCAGCGAGCCGCCGGTGTCACTGGCGATCGG
>NZ_JBEZGQ010001126.1:0-2506 GCF_040650095.1 Actinoplanes sp. NPDC048791
CCCCGGACGCGCTGGTCGCCGTCGTCGGCTACACCCCGGCGGAGCTGGCCCGGCGCGCCGGTGTCTCCCGGGTCGGCACGATCGCGGCGACCCCGCCGGAGCAGTGCCCGAACGGCTGCTGGCGAGGCATCCCGACCGCCGGGCTCCAGCTCATCCTGGCGGTGGTGGCGGCCGCCCTGATCTTCCCGCTGTTCATCCTCATCGGTACGGCCACCCGCCTCGCCGCCACCCGCCGCGAGCAACGGTTCGCGGCGATGCGGCTGGTCGGCGCGACCCCGGCGCAGGTCTCCACGGTGTCCGCGGTGGAGTCCATGGTCTCCGCACTCGCCGGTACGGTCCTGGGCTTCGTCCTGTTCTTCCTCTTCCGGGACACGGTGGCGGCCATCCCGTTCACCGGCGCACCGATGTTCCCCGAGGACCTGGCGCTGGACCCGGTGACCTTCGCCGGCGTGGCGCTCGGGGTGCCCGTGGTCGCCGCGCTAGCGGCCCGGCTGGCCCTGCGCCGGGTGCAGATCTCCCCGCTGGGGGTCACCCGGCGGGTCACGCCCCGGCCGCCCCGGGCCTGGCGGCTGATCCCGCTCGCGGCCGGCCTGGGCGAGCTGGCGTACTTCGTGGGACGCCGGCCCGGCACCACCAACGGGCAGATCATGGCCTTCCTGCCGGGCATCTTCGTCGTCATGATCGGCCTGCTCGTGGCCGGCCCGTGGCTGACCATGGCCGGCTCCCGCCTGGTCGCGCGCCGGGCCAAGCGGCCGGCTTCGCTGATCGCGGCCCGGCGGCTGGCCGACAACCCGCGGGCGGGCTTCCGTTCGGTCAGCGGCCTGGTGCTGGCGCTGTTCGTCACGAGCGTGGCCGTCGGCGTGATGGGTTCGATCGCCGCCGACCGGGGCACGCCGAGCCAGGACCCGGACTCCGCCGCTCTGTTCACCTTGTTCCGTGACGATGCGGCCGCGCCGGTCGGCGATCCGGTCCCGGCCGGGCTGGCGGCGCAACCGGGTGTCCGGGGCATCACCGTGACCCGGATACCGCCGCCGAGTGTGCCGGTGCCCGAGGGGCCGCCCGGCTCCTTCGGCCGGCCGTACGTGTTGGCTTCGTGCGACGAGATCGCCCGGCTGCCGGAGGTCACCCGGTGTGCCGCCGGGGCCCGTACGGCGTGGGTGTGGCCGGACCTGACCGGGCCGGACGAGTGGACTGGTCCGTGGCCCGCCGCGGACGTGGACCCGGCCCGGCTCAGCACCTTCAAGGCGCAGTCGATCGTGACCCTGACGGACGGCTCGACGCCCGCGCTGGAACGGGCGCGGACGATCCTGGAGCTGGCCCACCCGATGCTCTACTCGCCGTACTCCGAGGTGGAGTTCATGGCCGAGTCGGCCAAGGTCTTCGAGGGCTGGAAGCGGCTGGCCGACGTGGTGATCCTGGCCAGCCTGGCCATCGCCGGGTGCAGCCTGGCGGTGAGCGTGGCGGGCGGCCTGAGCGAGCGCAAGCGCCCGTTCAGCATGCTGCGGCTCACCGGCGTCCCGCTCGGCACGCTGCGCCGGGTGGTCGCGCTGGAGAGCGTCACCCCGCTGATGCTCGCCGCGATGGTGGCGCTGGGCTCCGGACTGCTGGCGGCGCATCTGTTCCTGACCGCGCAGATGAGGTTGTCGCTGAGCCCACCCGGGATCTCGTTCTATGTCATCGTGGTCGCCGGGCTCGCGGCGTCGCTCGCCGTGATCGCGTCCACGATGCCGCTGCTGCGCCGGATCACCGGCCCGGAGGCGGCCCGCAACGAATGAGGGACCTGTGCAGGACGACCGGATCGACCCACCCCTGCTCGGCGGGGAACGCGAGACACTGCGCGCCTACCTGGACTACCACCGGGCGACGCTGGCGATGAAGTGCCAGGGCCTGTCGGACGAGGAGCTGCGGCAACGCTCGATGCCGCCGTCCACGCTGACTCTGCTGGGCCTGGTGCGGCACATGGCGGAAGTCGAGCGCACCTGGTTCCGCCGGGTCATCAACGCCGAGGACATCCCGCTGCGCTGGTCGGCCGAAGGTGACTTCCAGGCGGCGTACGACGCGTCGGCGTCCACCCGGGCCGAGGCGTTCGGCGCGTGGCAGGAGGAGGTCGAGCACGCCCGCCGCATCGAACGGGCGGCCGAGTCGCTGGACGTGACGGGCTACCAGGCGCGGTGGGGCGAGAAGGTCTCACTGCGCCTGGTGATGTTGCACATGATCCACGAGTACGCCCGGCACAACGGCCACGCGGACTTCCTGCGCGAGGGCATCGACGGCGAGGTCGGCGCCTGAGCGCCCTGGCGACACGCCCGGCCCGGTCATGGTCTGCGAGTTCTTCTGCCCCGAGCCCGACGGCGACGGCGTCGTCGCCTACGACTCGGCGCCCGACCACACGGACGTGGTCGCGGTGACGTCGTGGCGGCGAAGGCACCTCGACCGCGGCGAAAGTGCTGGCTGTGGGCGGATTCCTGGTGGGCGCGGGGCTCGGCTGGCTGCTGGCCGGCGCCGC
>NZ_JBEZGQ010001127.1:0-2506 GCF_040650095.1 Actinoplanes sp. NPDC048791
TGGGTGGTGCGGGGCCGGTCGACCGGCGGTGGTCAGCTCCGGCGGCAGCGGCCGCGGGAAGACGTCCAGTCGCGGCAGCAACCTCGCGACACTGCGAGTGCGGTGCCGGCGAGCCGGATCCCCTGGCTGGTCATGCTCCGATCCTTAGTCCTCAAATCCTATATGTCAACTAGGGTTTTGGTCCATGGGACCGGAAAATGGCCGTAGCCCGCTCCCGGACGTGCGGGAGCGGGCCACGGCTGAAGTGGGTACCGGTACGGTCAGTCGCGGGTGACGAGCCCTTCGAGGCGGTCGATGGCCGCGCTCACCTCGGCAGTGAGGCCGGCCACGGTGGCGGCCTGCTCGGTGGTCATCAGCTCGGCGTCGGCGGTGGTGTGGTCGATGTCGGTGATGGTGGCGCTCATCGTGGTCATGATCTCCACCACGGCGGTGACGTGCTCGTTGAGTTCGCCGAGCGTCGCCGT
This sequence comes from Actinoplanes sp. NPDC048791, assembly GCF_040650095.1. Lineage (NCBI taxonomy): Bacteria > Bacillati > Actinomycetota > Actinomycetes > Micromonosporales > Micromonosporaceae > Actinoplanes > Actinoplanes sp. NPDC048791. The sequence continues at coordinate 465 of NZ_JBEZGQ010001127.1, forward strand.
GATGGTCTCGGTGGACTCGGCGGTGGTGGCGGCCAGCCCCTTGACCTCGTTGGCCACCACGGCGAAGCCCCGGCCCGCGACCCCGGCCCGGGCGGCCTCAATGGTGGCGTTCAGGGCCAGCAGGTTGGTCTGGCGGGCGATGCCGCCGATGAACCGCGCGACCTCGTCCACCTTCTGCAGGCTCTCGTGCAGGGTGCCGACGGCCCGGCTGGCCTCGCTGTTGTTGCTCAGCAGGTGACTCGCCGCCGTCCGGGCGTCGCGTACCCGGTCGTCGATCCGGCTCGCCGCGACCCCGACCGTGCCGGCCCGGGCGGAGACGTCCGCCAGTTGTTGGGCGACCACGGTGGAGGTCTCGGTGACCAGCTGCCGGGCCTGTTCGCGGGTCTCCCGCTCGGCGGCGTTCTGCTTTTCGTGGGTCTCCTGCAACTCCCGCTGCCGCTGCTCCTGTTCGGACTGCAGCAGCCGGTCGCGACTGCTGATCGTGTCCAGCATGGCGTCGACGGCCCGGCCCAGCGCGGCGATGTCGTCGTCGCCGGTCGCGCCGATCCGCAGGTCGTGGTCGCCGGACGCGACGATCTGCTCGGTCGTGCGGCGCAGCGGGCGCACCCGCCGGCGTACCGCCCGCCGGGTCGAGACGGTCATCAGCACGACCAGCAGCAGTGTGGCCAGGGCGATGAGGACGAACAGCTTGCCGGCGGTGCTGGTCGCGGCGGCGTGGATCGGGCGGTCGCGGACCGACTCCAGGACCAGGGTCTGCCCGTCCACGGTGGTGATGCTCGCGTTGAGGGCGATGCCGCCGGCGTTCAGCACGCTGGTGCGTACCTCGACGGGACCCAGCAGGCTGGTCACCGTCGGCTGGGTCACGCCGTCGTCGCGGCGCCGGGCGACGACCTCGGTGGTCAGGTCGATGTCCGCGCTGAGCGCCCGGAGCCGGTCGGGGGAGAGCCGCTTGAGCAGGACGAGACCACCGGTTGGGGTGCCCTCGCCGCTGCTCGGGTACGCGGCCACGCCGCAGTACAGGTACATCGCGTCGGCGGAGACGATCCCGCAGCGGGCGGTGCCCGGCTCGCCGGCCGGGTCGTAGAGCCGGCTCAGCAGGGCGGGTTCGGTCAGCTGCGGCGCCGGGGCCGCGAAGCCGGCCGCGTCGCTGAGATATCCGCCGGCGATCAGCTCACCGGTGGGGGAGATGCCCAGCAGACCGTCGAGGTCGCTCACCGCGTGCGTCGCGTCCGGCGGGAAGTCCTCGGCGAAGCCGGCCCGGTCCGCCTCCTTGAGGTCCTGGTAACTGTCGTCCCAGACGGCGTTGGTCGCCCCGAACGCGGAGAGCAGCCGGGCCTGACCGTCCAGGCCGATCCGGATGCGGTCGGCGTCCTGGGCCACCTGCCGCGCCTCCAGCGCGTCGAACGCACCGGTGGTCACCTGCTGCAACACCAGGAAGCCCAGACCACAGCCGACCAGGGCGCCCAGCACAGGACCGAAAAGTCTCACCTTTAACCGCATACGAGACTGGTCGGCGTACCGGTCGCGGAGATGAGTGTGACGGTGCTGACAGGGCGGGACCTGTCCTAGAATGTCCGTATCGTCTCACGCCCGCACACTCGCCTGCTCGGTAGCGGGCCGCGCGCCGCCGCCCTGCAGGTCGCGGCGCTGTTCGCGCTCTCCGGGCTGCTCGCGCTCGTCGGCATCGCCAACGACACCCGCCGGGCCGTGGACCTGCTGATCATCGCGGCGGCGGACCTGGCCCTGGCCGCGGTGATCACGCCGCTGCCCTGGCACCGCTGGCGGCCGGGGGCGCCCGCGTTGCTCGCCCTACCCGCCTTCGCCGTCCTCGGCTTCTCGACGTGGGCGTTCGGTGGCATGGCCGCCGGTACGGGCCCGTTCCTGGTGCTGATCTTCGCGTGGGCGGCGCTGCACCACACCCGCCGGCTGCTGCTCGCGCTCGTCGGGCCGGCGCTGGTGGCGTACGTGGCCCCGCTGATCCTCACCGGCCAGCCGCCGGCCATCCTCGGCTCGGCGGCGGTGCTGCTGCCCGTCGCCCTCGG
>NZ_JBEZGQ010001128.1:0-2504 GCF_040650095.1 Actinoplanes sp. NPDC048791
GTGACCAGCGGGACGGAGGCCGAGCGGGTCGACCGCGTGCCGACCCCGGTGCTGCAGTGGTACACCTGCTACGGAACCGCCCAGTGCGCCACCGTCCGGCTGCCGCTCGACTACGACGAGCCGGAGGGCGCGACGGTGCAGCTCGCCCTGCTCCGCGTGAAGGCGCGCAAGCAGGCGCAGCGGATCGGCAGCCTGTTCGTCAACCCCGGCGGGCCGGGCGGTTCCGGCACCGACATGGCCGCGCTGGCCCCCGCCTTCCTCAGCGACAGCGTCCTGGACCGTTTCGACGTGGTCGGCTTCGACCCGCGCGGCGTCGGCGCCAGCGACAACCTCAAGTGCTTCCCCTCGACCCGCGAGCAGGTGCTGACCCAGGCGCCGCTGAACAAGTTCTTCCCGTACGGCGCCGCCGAGGAGGCGAGCTACACCAAGGCGGCCCGCGCGGTCGGACAGGCGTGCTCCACCACCGGGGCCACGCTCGCCGGAGCGATGTCCACCGCCGAGGTCGCCCGCGACATGGACGTGCTGCGCCGCGCGGTCGGTGACCCGAAGCTGACCTACCTCGGTTTCAGCTACGGGACCCTGCTCGGTCAGTACTACGCGAACATGTTCCCCGACCGGGTCCGCGCGCTGGCACTCGACGGTGTCGTCAACCCGAAGTCCTGGGCCGGTGTCCCGGCGCAGGGCTCCCTGCAGGACAACCGGCTGCGCTCGGCCGACGCCGCCTACCGGGCGCTGCGCACCCTGCTCACCCGGTGTGACCACGCCGGGAAGAAGCGCTGCGTGTTCGCCGCCGGTAACCCCGAGCGGCACTTCGCCGCCATCGCGCGATCCTTGCGGGCCAAGTCGCTGCTGCTCGGCCGCGACGAGAACGGCAAGGCCGTGCGGCTGACCTACGCCGACTTCATCGGCCTGACGCTGTCCGGCCTGTACTCCGCCGAGGCCGGCGACTTCGTCACCTCCGTCGCCGCCGCGGTCGAGACCTTGATCGCCGCACCCGCGGGAAAGAGCGCGAAAAAGCGGTCGGTCGCGCGGGCCGAGCTGCGGGCACACCTCTCCCGGGTACGGACACCGGCCCGCGACTTCCCGTACGACAACACGCTGGACGCGTTCAGCGGTGTCATCTGCACCGACGCCGACCACCCCCGCGACACGAGCATGTGGCCGGCACTGACGGCGGCCGAGGATGCCCGCGCCCCGTACTTCGGCCGCGCCTGGGGCTGGGGCACCGTCCCGTGCGCCGGCAACACGTGGACCGTGCGGGACGAGGACGCCTACCGCGGACCGTTCAACCGGACCACCAGCGCGCCGGTGCTGTTCGTCGGCAACTACTGGGACCCGGCGACGAGCTACCGGCAGGCCGAGTCGGCGACCAAGCTGCTGCCGGGCAGCCGCCTGCTGTCCAGTGACAACTGGGGCCACACCGCCTACGGCACCTCGACCTGTGTGACCAGGGCCGTGGACCGCTACCTGCTCGGCGGGACCCTGCCCGCGGCCGGCACTGTCTGCCACTCGCCGATGCAGCCGTTCAAGCGCCGGGTGTCCATGGCCGGTGCCACCGCCCAGTCCGAAGCGAAGCAGCTTCCGCCGGTCGCCGGTCCCTACGCCGCGTCCCCACTGTCTTTGGAGTACCGACCGTGAGCCCTGACCACCGCGACGTCAGCGTCGTCATCCCGACCCACACCGAGCGGCGCTGGCAGTCCCTGGTCCGTACGGTGCGGTCCGCCCGCACCCAGCGGCACACCCCGGCCGAGGTGGTCGTCGTGGTCGACCACAACCCGGCCCTGTTCCGCCGCGTCCGGCGCGAACTGCCCGGCATCACCGTGCTGGAGAACGCCTACGCCCGGGGCGCCTCCGGCACCCGCAACACCGGCGCGTTCCACACCGGCACGCCCTTGATCGCGTTCCTCGACGACGACACGGTGGCCTGCCCGCAGTGGCTCGAGCTCCTGGTCGAGCCGCTGGCGGCGGACCCGACGGTGGTCGGCGCGGGCGGCGGCATCGACCCGGCCTGGGAGGGCCCGAAGCCGAACTGGATGCCGGAGGAGTTCCTCTGGGCGGTCGGCGGCTCGTACGCGGGGATGCCGACGACCACCGCGCCGGTGCGCAACGTGTGGTCGGCCAGCATGATCGTGCGCCGCGACACGTTCCTGTCGGTCGGCGGCTTCCGGACCGGCTTCGGCAAGCTCGGCAGCCAGAACCGGCCCGAGGACACCGAGCTGTGCCTGCGGATGAGCGCGCTGGCCGGTGGCCGCTGGATGTACGTGCCCGCCGCACTGATCCGCCACGAGGTGCCCGCGAGCAGCTCGACCTTCGGCTTCTTCCTGCGCCGCTGCTACGCCGAGGGACGGGGCAAGGTCGCCATGGCCGGTCTGCTGGACGGCTCGCAGAGCCTCGGCTCGGAACGCGACTACCTGCGCTCACTACCGCGGGCGGTGGTCCGCAACCTCGTCGCGGCCACCCGCGGCCGGGGCGCCCACTACGCGCTCAAGGCCGGCGGGGTGCTG
>NZ_JBEZGQ010001129.1:0-2496 GCF_040650095.1 Actinoplanes sp. NPDC048791
GGTCGGCGCCGTCGCGGCCGCGGCGGATCCGGGCCGGGCGACCGAGGATGTGCTGCGGGCGCTGGCATGAGCAGCACCGAGGTCGTGGTGATCGGCGGCGGCATCATCGGGCTCTCGATCGCATGGCGCTGCGCGCAGCGCGGGCTGTCGGTGACCGTCCACGACAGCGGCGGCGACGACGGCGCCTGGTACGCGGCCGCGGGCATGCTGGCCCCGGCCGGTGAGGCGGGATTCGGCCAGGAAGCGCTGACCGAGCTCATGGTCGACTCCGCCGCGCGGTGGCCGGACTTCGCCGCTGAGCTGCGGCGCGAGACCGGCATCGACGTCGGCTACGACACGGTCGGCACCCTGAGCGTCGCCCTCACCGCGGACGACCTCGCCGAGGCGCGACGGCTCTGGGAGTACCGCCGTGAGCACGGCCTCGGGGTGAGTCCGCTGCTGCCCAGCGCCATCCGTGAGCTGGAGCCGGCGCTGTCACCACGGTTGCGCGGCGGTGCCCACGCTCCCGACGACCGGCAGGTCGACCCGCGGCGGGTCGTCGCTGCTCTGCGGGCCGCCCTCGGACCGGCGATCGTGCCTGGAGCAGTAGCAGCCCTCCCGGCCTCGCGACCCGTGGTGGTCGCGGCGGGATCCGGTACGGCGGCACTGACCGGCCTGCCCGTGCGACCGGTGAAGGGCCTGGTGCTGCGGCTGCGCGGCGAGCCGGGACTGCTGCGCCACGTGGTCAGCGGCTGGGCCGACGGGCGGCACGTCTACCTCGTGCCGCGCGCCGACGGTGAGGTGGTCGTCGGCGCCACCCAGGAGGAACGGGTGGACACGACGGTGACCGCCGGGCAGGTGCTCGAGCTGCTGCGCGCCGCCACCGATCTCGTGCCCGACCTGGGGGAGTGCGAGCTGGTCGAGACACTCGTGCGGCACCGGCCGGCCACCCCCGACAACGCGCCGCTGCTGGGTGCGTACGGGCCGGGCGTGGTCGTCGCGGCCGGGCACCACCGCAACGGGGTGCTGCTCGCCCCGGTCACCGCCGATCTGATCGCCGAGCTCGTGGCGACCGGGAAGTCGGCGCCACTGCTGGACGCGTTCGCACCGGGGAGGTTCGGATGAAGGTCATCGTCAACGGCGCCGCCCGCGACATCGATGTGGTCAGCGTCGAAGGGCTGGTCGAGCAGCTGACCACCGCCCGGCGCGGCGTCGCGGTCGCCGTCAACGGGGAGGTCGTACCGCGGTCGTCGTGGCCGTCCGCCCGGCTGCGGGACGGCGACCGGGTCGAGGTCCTCACCGCGGCGCAGGGAGGCTGAGATGTTCGGCGAATCCCGGCTGATCCTGGGCACCGGCGGCGCGGAGAGCCTCGCCGCGCTCGAGGCGGCGATCGTCGCCTCGGGCACCGAACTGGTCACCGTCGCGCTGCGCCGGGTCGACGCGGCGGGCCCCGGCCTGCTGCCGATGCTCGACCGGCTGGGCATGCGCATCCTGCCCAACACAGCCGGCTGCTACACCGCGACCGATGCTGTGAAGGCCGCCCACCTGGCCCGCGACGCGTTCGAGACGGATCTGGTGAAGCTGGAGGTCATCGGGGACGAGCGGACCCTGCTGCCGGACGGCGTCGAGCTGTTGCGGGCGGCCGAGACGCTGGTCGCGGACGGGTTCCGGGTGCTGCCGTACACGAGCGACGACCCCATCCTCGCGCGCCGGCTCGCCGACGTCGGTTGTGCGGCGGTGATGCCCGCCGGAGCGCCGATCGGGTCGGGGCTGGGCATCTCCAACCCCCATCACATCCGGCTCATCCGCGACAGCGTGGACGTGCCGGTGGTGCTGGACGCGGGCATCGGCACCGCCTCGGATGCGGCGCTGGCCATGGAGCTGGGCTGTGATGCCGTACTGATCGCCAGCGCGGTCACCCGGGCCGTTGATCCGGCGCGGATGGCCGCGGCGATGCGGCACGCCGTCGAGGCCGGGCGGCTCGCCTTCGGCGCCGGCCGGATCCCCAAGCGATACCACGCGCTGGCGTCCACATCGGATGAAGGGCGGCCGGCATGGTGATCCCGTCCGGCGTGGTCGTGCTCACCGACCGCCGGCTCGCGGCGCGGCCGCTCGTCGAGGTGGTCGCGGCCGCGATCCGCGGCGGCGCCGAGTGGGTCATCCTGCGCGACAAAGACCTGGGGTACGGCGAGAGGTACGCCCTCGCGGAAAGTCTGCGCGCGGTGGTTCCAGTGGGACGACTCGTGATCGCGGGTCCCGATCCGCTCGGTGGCGACGCCGTGCACCTGTCGGCCACCGACCCCGTGCCGCCGGGTGTCGGCCTGGTCGGCCGGTCCTGCCACGGCGTGCCGAAGTTGTCCACTGAGGACTATGTGACGTTGTCCCCGGTGTATCCCACGCCCACCAAGCCCGGCTATGGGCCCGCGCTGGGGCCGGACCGGGCGGCGGCACTGGCCTGTGGGGTGCCGTGGCTGGCGCTCGGCGGGGTGCACTCGGCGCAGCGGGCTGCGGCTTGCG
>NZ_JBEZGQ010001130.1:0-2494 GCF_040650095.1 Actinoplanes sp. NPDC048791
GGAGAGCCGGCCCCCGCGGATACGACCGACGGTGATCTCGCTTACGTGCGCGGGGATGCGGCGGCGGCGCTGCGGGCGTACCGGGAAGGGGTCGGCACGGACCCGGGGGACGACGCGGCCTGGACCGGTCTCGCGCTCAGCGGGGCCGGGGGCGCCCTGCGCGACACACCGGAGGTGGTCGCCGCCGTCCACCGCACGCTGGGTGACCCGGCCGTCGATCCGCTGGCCCTGGCCGATTGGCTTTCTTCCTGAGGTTCGCTCAGGTATGCCCCCGGCCCACCGATGAGGGCTCCTGTCGGAGGTGAGGCATGGGTCGGACCGGGAAGACCATGGATCGTGTGCGTCGGGTGGTCGACGGCACCATGATCTTCACGTCGCTGCTGCTGCTCGCGTGGCCGCTGATGGTCGGCGAACAGGCGCGCGGTGCCGCCGGTGTGCTCATCGGCCTCGGTGCCGTCGGGCTCCTCGGCCTGGGCGTGCTCGTGCTGGCCGAGCGGTGGCCGCTGGTGCAGTACGCCCCTGTGGCCGCCGCCGTCCTGACGGCCGCGGCCGGACTCGCCCGCAGCGGCACCATCAGCCCGGGCCTGAGCTGGCTCGTCATCGCCGTCGCGGCGATCATCCTGGTCCGGCAGTTCCTCGGCGCGCGCACCAACGAGGGCCTGGTCCGGGACCTGACCCGGCAGCGCGCCCAGCTCGCCCGGCAGGCGTTCCGCGACCCGCTGACCGAGCTCGGCAACCGCAAGCTGTTCATGGACCACGCCACCGACGCCCTCGCGGACGCCGACGACACGATGACCGCCGTGATCCTGTTCGACCTGGACGGGTTCAAGGAGGTCAACGACACGTACGGGCACGCCACCGGCGACGAGCTGCTGCGTACCGCGGCGGAACGGCTCACCGCGAACGTGCGGACCAACGACACCGTGTCCCGCCTCGGCGGCGACGAGTTCGTGGTGCTGCTCCCGCGCCTGGTCGACGACCGGATCGCCGACACCGTGGCCAACCGGATCCTGCGCGACCTCAGCCAGCCGCTGGTCATCGGCGACACCGTGCTGACCATCCCGGCCAGCGCCGGCATCGCCCTGACCCGGGGCAGCGGCATGGCCGTCGACGACGTGATGCGCGAGGCCGACCTGGCGTTGTACCAGGCCAAGGCCGAGGGCAAGGGTGTCGCCCGGCGCTTCGACCCGGCCCAGTTCGCTGTGGCCGAGCAGCGCCGGCAGGAGGAGGCGGACCTGCGCCGCGCGCTCGACGACGGCGAGTTCGAGGTGCACTACCAGCCGATCGTCGACCTGGACGGCGAGCGTACGGTCGGCGTCGAGGCGCTGGTCCGCTGGAACCACCCCGAACGCGGGCTGCTGCCCCCGATCGCCTTCCTCGACCTGGCCGAGACGCTGGGGCTGCTCCCACGGCTCGGCGGCTGGGTGCTCGAGGAGGCCTGCCGGCAGGCCGCGCTGTGGCAGGCGCAGGAGCCCGGCTTCGAGCTCAACGTCAACCTGTCGGCCAGCCAGCTCGGCAATCCCGCGCTGGTCGACGAGGTCCGCTCGGTGCTGGAGCGCACCGGCCTGCCGCCGGCGCTGCTGGTGCTGGAGCTGACCGAGTCGGTCGCGCTGGTCGACCTGATCGAGTCGGCCCGGGTGCTGGGCGCGCTCAAGAGCCTCGGCGTGCGGATCGCGCTGGACGACTTCGGCACCGGCTTCTCGTCGCTGAGCCACCTGGGCACGCTGCCCGTCGACGTGGTGAAGATCGACAAATCGTTCGTGCAGGCCATGCAGGAGGGCAACGGCGCTTCGGTGGCCGAGGCGGTGCTGCAGATCGCCCGTACGTTCAACCTGGCGCCGGTCGCCGAGGGCGTCGAGGACGCCACCCAGGCCAGCCGGCTGCGCGAGCTGGACTGCGCCCAGGCCCAGGGCTACCATTTCGCCCGCCCGATGCCGGCCGGCGACCTGACATCCCTGCTGACCAGGCAGTCCGCGCTGTCCGCCTAGGTCTTACAGCGGCGGGGGCTCGATCTCGGTCTCCAGGCGGACCCCGGCCAGGGCCCGGGCCAGCAACGGGTGGCCCTCGCCGTACGCCTTCTGCAGCTCCTCGACGGCGGCGTGCATCGACGGCTCGTCGCCGGCGTCCAGCGCCACGTTGAACGCGCAGGCCAGCGTGTCCGGATGCGAAGCTCCGCGCAGCGCCCGTGACCGGGAGACCGTGTCCAGGGCGATCTCGCGGGCCTGCTGCGCGTCACCGGTGGCCAGCAGGTCGGCGGCCAGGCCGTTCGCGCAGCTCAGCGTGAACGGATGGTCGGCGCCGACGCTGCGCCGCAGCCCGCCCAGCGCCTCGGTGTCGATCGTGCGGGCCTCCGCGAACCGGCCACCGGCCCGGACCACCCCGGCCAGGTCCGCCGCCGCGGCCAGCGTGAACGGATGCTCGTCGCCCAGCACCGCGTGATAGCGGACCACCGCGCGTTCCAGCAGCCGGTGCGCCTCCTCCAGGTCCCCGTCCT
>NZ_JBEZGQ010001131.1:0-2493 GCF_040650095.1 Actinoplanes sp. NPDC048791
GGGCCAGCCGCGCGGCGACGTCGACGCGGTCGGAGATGTGCCCGGCGAACCGCACCGGCAGCCGGGCCGCCCGGTAGGCCAGCGCGGCCCGGCGGGAGCCGTCGCCGGCCAACGCCAGCACGGCGGGCACCTTGGCGGCGCGCAGCGCGGCGATGGTGTCGACGGCCAGCTCGGGGCGCTTGTCGGCGGACAGCCGGCTGCAGTAGACGACCAGCAGCTCCTCCGGGCGGGCATAGCGGGCCCGGACGGCGGCGTCGGCCCGGCTCGGGTGGAACTGACGCAGGTTGACGCCGAGCGGCACCTCGACGAGGTTGGGCACACCGAGGCGGCGGAACTCCGCCGCCGCGAAGGCGGTCGTGCAGACGATCTGGTCGAAGACCTCGGCCGTACGCCGGTTGAGCCGGTCGGCGAGCGAGTCGCGGTGCGGCATGCCCCAGACGCCCAGCAGGCCGGCCAGGGACTCGTGGGAGACCATCATCGAGCCGACCCCGCGCTCCCGGGCCCAGCGGCCGGTCCAGCGCAGGGTGGCCCGGTCGGAGACCTCGATGCGGTCCGGCTGCAGGCCGTCCAGCAGCCCGGTCAGCTCCCGCCGGCCGGCCAGCACGCGGTAGCCCCCGGTGCGCGGCACCCGGTGGCCGGGCAGCGTGATGACCCGGCCCTGCTCGGTCATCTCGTCGGAGCGCTCCCGCCCCGGCACGATCAGGATCGGCTCGTGGCCGGCCCGCAGATAGCCCTCGCCGAGGTTGCGCAGCGCGGTGCGCAACCCGCCCGAACGAGGTGAGACGAAGTTCGCCAGTCGGACGATACGCAGCTTGCGTTCACCCACTGATCGACCGGTCATGCAAGGCACTCCAAGGTCACTTCGAGGTCGGTGGTCCGCTCGTGCCGTCCCCTCGGCAAGCTCAGAGATCGTAGCGGGAGCCGGGTCGCACGACCTCCACCGGACCCACGAACGCGGCGGACGCGGCCTCCACAGTAGAGGCCTCACTGCCCCAGGCGGGAACCAGATGGGTCAGCAGCAGTTTGCCGACGTCCGCCTTGGTCGCCGCCTCCCCCGCCTCGCCGCCGGTGAGGTGCAGGTCGGGCGGGTTGACCACGCCGTCGAGGTAACTCGCCTCACACAGGAACAGGTCCGCGCCCTGGGCCAGGCGCAGCAGGGCGTCGCACGGCGCGGTGTCCGACGAGTACGCCAGCACCCGGCCGTTGTGCTCGACGCGGACGCCGTACGTCTCGATCGGATGGTTGACGCGGTCGGCGGTCACGGTGAACGGGCCGATCGGGAACGTGCCCGGCTGCAAACCGTAGAACGTGTACACGTCGTCGACCGGCTCGTTCTCGGCACTGTAGGCGGCTGAGATGCGCTCGGCGGCGCCCATCGGGGCGTACACGGGCAGCGGCGGGAGCGGGCCGCCCGGGGCGTAGCGGCGCACCACCACGTAGGTGCACGCGTCCAGCATGTGGTCGCAGTGCAGGTGGGTCAGCATGATCGCGTCGACGGCCCCGATGCCCGCGTACCGCTGCAGGGCCGACAGGGAACCGGACCCGAAGTCGATCAGCAGCCGGAACCCCTCCGCCTCCACGAGGTAGGCCGAACAAGCCGACTCGGGGCCGGGAAAACTGCCGGCACAGCCGAGAACGGTCAGTCGCATGCGGGTTCCTCTGGTTCACGCTCGGTCGTCCACTCGGCCAAGACCCATGCTCCTTGAAAGTCCTTTGCCCCCAGGAAACGGTCCTTGGTCGAGACGGCAGACCAGTCAATCACGCTGCGCAGCCTACGCCGGGGCCAGCACGTCGGCTAAATGTCTGATCGATTTGTCGCGAAATCGACAACGCAGGTCACACCGGTCGTGACCTGCATCATTATCCCATCCGTTACGCCACGTGAGTCGCATTCGTTGCACACCGTGAAGGACCACCAGGGTCAAACGGAGGAGTGCAGTGGCGACGACGGGCGTGCAGGAGCCGAGACGGACTCGTGTCCCGGTGCAGGAGTCTCCGGCGCCGGACGTGGTCCCGTTCGGCTGGGAACCAGGTCCGGCCGACCTGATGGACGACATCGACGGCGAGGTCTACTTCCGCTTCCCCACCCCGGACGACCCGGCGCCGGGCACCCGGCGGCTGCTGGCCATGTCCCTGTACGCGTCACTGCTGGGCCTGGCCGGCGTCGGCATCGGCATCCGCGGCCTGGTCTCGCAGATCGGCGGCGGGGTGCCCGGCTGGTACGTGCCGGTGCTGGCCTTCCTCGGCATGGTCAGCGTGGCCCTGTCGGTGGGAGCGTTTCTCTCCATCCACCGACGGGTGCTGCCGTGGCTGTTGCTGCTGGCCGCGGCCCTGCCCCTGATCGCGGACATCATGCTGGCCGTGGCTTACTGAACTCGACCGCTCCCGTGCGGCGCCACTGAAGCGCGGCGCCCGCCCGGGTGTCCCACGGCGCCCGCCGGCTCGGCCAAGGCTGAGCGGGCGGGGGGGGGGGGCGGCCCCGCCGTTTGGTCA
>NZ_JBEZGQ010001132.1:0-2491 GCF_040650095.1 Actinoplanes sp. NPDC048791
TGGTCGACGGCCTGCGTCTGGCGCTGACCACCCTCACGGTCCTGCCCGTCCGCACCGGCCGCATCGACCGCCGCGCCGCCGCCGTAGCGATGAGCGCCGCCCCGCTGATCGGCGCCCTGCTCGGAGCACTCCTGGCCGCCCTCTTCGCCCTCCTGGGTCAGGGCCTCCTGGCCGCCACGGTCACCGTGGCCGCGAGCGCACTGCTCACCCGGGGCCTGCACCTGGACGGCCTGGCCGACACCGCCGACGCCCTCGGCTCCTACCGCCGGGGCGACGCCGCCCTCGCGATCATGAAGAAGTCCGACATCGGCCCGTTCGGCGTCGCGGCCATCGCGCTGACCCTGCTGATCCAGGCCGCCGCCCTGACCGAGCTGACACCGTGGGCGATCGTCGCGGCCTGGGCAGCCGGCCGTCTCGGTGTCACCCTGGCCTGCCGTCGCGGCGTACCCTCCGCGCGGCCCGACGGTCTGGGCGCGCTGGTCGCTGCGACCGTACCGGTGCCGGTCGTGATCCTGGCCGCGGCCGTCGTCGCGGCCGGGGCCGTCTGGGCGGTGCCGGGCCGGCCGTGGCAGGGTCCGGCCGCCGTCGCCGGCGCGCTGCTGGTGGCGGTCCTGCTGCTGCGGCATGCGGTACGGCGGTTCGGCGGCATCACCGGTGACGTCATCGGCGCGACCGTCGAGGTGACCACCACGCTGACGGTGATCGGTCTAGCCGTGCGCTGAGTCGTACGCCTTGACGACCCTCTTCGGTGCGGTCCGCCGCCACGCCTCCGTCACGACCTGCCGCAGCTCGTCCGGGTCGGCCTCGGCCAGCACCACCGTGACCCAGCCGAAGCGGCCCACGTACGGCGCCGGGGCGTAGATGTGCGGGGCCGCGGCGATCAGCTCGGCCTGGTCCTCCCGGGACGCCTTCACCGAGATGGTGCCGCTCTCGCCGCCGCCCGAGGCGAACATCTTGTCGCCGTACCGCAGGGTGTTGTGGCCCCAGTTCTCGACGAAGACCTCGGCGCACCCGGGCAGGGCCAGGACCCATTCGCGCACCTGGTCGTAGGTGACGCTCACCGCACCGAGGGCTGCACGAACGGCGGCTTCACGATCTTCGCCTCGGTCCGGCGGCCCCGGATGTCGATCTGGACCAGGTCGCCCTCGGCCAGCCCGGCCGCCGTGCCGAGCAGGGCCAGCGCGATGCCGATCTTCTTCGTCGGCGAGAACGTGCCGCTGGTGACCTCGCCCACGAGCGCGTCGCCCGCGTACACCTGCATGTGACCCCGCGGGATGCCGCGGCCGGTCAGCTCCAGGCCGCGCAGCAGCCGGCGGGGTCCTGCTGCCTTCTCGGCGAGCAGCGCGTCGCGGCCCCAGAACGCGGGCTTGGACCAGCCGACCGCCCAGCCGGAGCGGGCCTGCACCGGGGTGATCTCCAGGGACAGCTCCTGGCCGTGCAGCGGGTAGCCCATCTCGGTGCGCAGCGTGTCGCGGGCGCCGAGCCCGCACGGGCGTACGCCGGCCTCGACCAGCGCGTCCCAGACGGTGACCGCGTCGTCCCACGGCACGACCAGCTCGTAGCCCTGCTCGCCGGTGTAGCCGGTGCGGCAGACGATCAGGTCGACGCCGTCGATCCGGGCCGGGTTGAACGACATGTACTCGTGGCCGGTCGGCAGGCCCAGCTTGGTGACCGTCTCGGCGGAGTGCGGGCCCTGGACGGCGAGGACCGCGTAGCTGCGGTGCTCGTCGGTGACCGTGATGCCCTCCGGCGCCGCGGCGGCGAGCCGGCGGACCACCTCGGCCGTGTTCGCGGCGTTCGGGATCAGGAAGACCTCGTCCGGGCCGATCAGGTACGCGATCAGGTCGTCCACCACGCCGCCGGTGGCATCGTCGCAGCACAGGGTGTACTGCGCCTTGCCCGGCGCGATGCGGCCCAGGTCGTTGCTGAGGCAGGAGTTCACGAAGTCCGCGGCGCCGGGGCCGGTGACCCGGGCCTTGCCCAGGTGCGACACGTCGAACACGCCGACGGCTTCCCGGACTGACGTGTGCTCGCGCAGGACGCCGCCACCGGCGTACTCCAGCGGCATCTCCCAGCCGCCGAAGGCGGCGAACTTGGCCCCGAGCGCGACGTGGCGCTCGTGCAAAGGCGAACGGAGCAGGGCTGCGGCCTCGGTCGACATGAGTGGCAACTTACCGGTGACCTCGCATGTGGTTAGCATCGGCGGGACACCATCACCGATCGGCGCGACCCGCGCCGGGGTGACCACACCGCCGGGGCGGCCCACGAGGGAGCTCCGGCCCCTCATCGTCGCGGAGCCCGAGTGACCCACCCCGCCCCCACTCTCACCCTGGTCGACAGCGACCCCGCCGAACTGGCCGTCGATGCGATCGTCATCGGGCTGCACAGTCAGCCCGACGAGGGTGGCGCGCTGCTGCCGGCGGCCGGCGCGGAGAGCATCGCCGCCGCGTTCGACGGCAAGCTGACCTCGACCCTGGCCCTGCTGGGGGCC
>NZ_JBEZGQ010001133.1:0-2490 GCF_040650095.1 Actinoplanes sp. NPDC048791
GTACGCGATCGGCGCGGGTGAGTAACCGGATTCGCCGCGCGCGGGCGTCGCCTGCGCGGGCGCCGACGCCACCCCGCCACCGGCCGCCAGGCCGATGACGACAGCGGCCGTCAGGAGTCTTCTCATGTCGTGCCTCTCGTCCGACGTGCTCGGCGGGGCGTGCCGATCGGATCGCGATCGAAACGTATGAGCCGGGCGAACGAGAGCCTAGGCCCGATCGGGCCGGGCCGCGAGACCAGGAAGGCGGAAAGCGTACACCTCGGCCCGGCAGTTCGTGGCCTTTGCCCGAGCTGGACGGGAAGCGGACTGAATGGCGGCATGGGCCGCTTTTGAAGCTAGTTTTTTCTGCGGCAGCACCACCCATCCAGCAGTTCCGGCAGAACGGGGAGAACCATGCACATCAACCGGCGTCTATTGGCACTCGCGGCGGTCACCGCCGTCACGATGACCGCGCAGATCCCGGCCTTTCCGGCGGCCGCGGCACCGCCCGCCGGCGGCGGCTTCAGCGGCGTGGCCGGCGATTTCAACGGCGACGGCCGGGACGACATCGTCACCTTCACCCGCGGCCCGGCCGCCGATGTCTACGTGGCGTTGTCGACGGGGTCGTCGTTCTCCGGTACGGGCGTGAAATGGCATGACTTTTTCGCGGTGGGTTCGGAGACACCGGCGGTCGGTGATTTCAACGGTGACGGCAAGGATGACATCGCGACGTTCACCCGGGGTGCGGCCGCGGATGTGTATGTCGCATTGTCGACGGGGTCGTCGTTCACGGGTACGGGCGTGAAATGGCATGACTTTTTCGCGGTGGGTTCGGAGACACCGGCGGTCGGCGATTTCAACGGTGACGGCAAGGATGACATCGTCACGTTCACCCGGGGTGCGGCGGCCGACGTGTACGTGGCGTTGTCGACGGGCTCGTCGTTCTCCGGTACGGGCTGGAAGTGGCACGACCTCTTCGCCGTGGGCTCCGAGCTGCCCTCGGTCGGCGACTTCAACCACGACGGCAAGGACGACATCGTGACCTTCACCCGGGGTGCGGCGGCCGACGTCTACGTGGCGCTCTCCCGGGGCTCGTCGTTCGCCGGCACCGGCGTGCGCTGGCACAACTTCTTCGCCGTCGGCACCGAGATCCCCGGCACGGGCGACTTCACCGGCGACGGCCGCGACGACATCGTGACCTTCACCCGGGGCCCGGCGGCCGACGTCTACGTCGCCCGGTCCACCGGCCGCACCTTCACCGGTACGGGCGTGAAGTGGCACGACTTCTTCGCCGTCGGAGCCGAGCTCCCGCAGCCGGGCATCCTGTGGTGAACCGGCCCGTCCGGTAGCGGCAGAGCCGGGCCAGGTGTCTCCTGGTCCGGCTCTCGCCCGCCGCAGGCATTGACGGACGTGGCTGCGGCTTCTACGGTCGGCGGGAAAGCGCTTACCTAGAGCGCCTCTCCCCGCAGGAGTCCGCATGGATCGCCGCACCCTGATCAGGCTCGCCGCCACCTCCGGCGCGGCGATCGCCGCCGGTTCCGCCGCCGGTGCGTACCCCGCCCAGGCCCGCCCGGGCCCGCGGAGCACAGTGGCCGCGGACGGCAGCGGTGACTTCACCACGATCCAGGCGGCCGTGGACGCCGTCCCGGCGGGCAACCCCACCCGATTCACCATCGACGTCGCCCCGGGCACCTACCACGGCCAGGTGATCATCCCCGCCGACCGGCCGAACATCCTGCTGCGCGGCCGCGGCCGGCGCCCGGAGCAGGTGGTGATCACCGACGACCGGGCCAACGGCACGCCGCGCCCCGAGGGCGGCACCTGGGGCACCTCGGGCAGCGCCTCCGTCACGGTCGACGGAGCCGGTTTCGCCGCCCGCAACCTGACCTTCTCGAACTCCTTCGACGAGGCCGCCCACCCGGAGATCACCGGACGCCAGGCGGTGGCCGTCCTGACCCGGGCCGATCGCCTCGAGTTCGACAACGTCCGCTTCCTCGGCAACCAGGACACGCTGTACGTGAACAGCCCGGCCGCCGACGTACCGGACCGGATCTACCTGAAGAGCTGCTACGTCGAGGGCGACGTGGACTTCATCTTCGGTCGCGGGACGGCCGCCTTCGACCGGTGCCGGATCCACTCGCTCGACCGCGGCTCGGCCACCAACAACGGCTACGTGACCGCGCCCAGCACGAGCGTGACCAACCCGTACGGCCTGCTCTTCGCGGGTTGCGCGTTCACCTCCGACGCCCCGCCGGCCAGCGTCTACCTGGGCCGGCCGTGGCACCCGAGCCAGGACC
This sequence comes from Actinoplanes sp. NPDC048791, assembly GCF_040650095.1. NCBI lineage: Bacteria > Bacillati > Actinomycetota > Actinomycetes > Micromonosporales > Micromonosporaceae > Actinoplanes > Actinoplanes sp. NPDC048791. The sequence goes on from NZ_JBEZGQ010001133.1 coordinate 2,277, forward strand.
CGAACGCCATCGGCCAGACCGTCATCCGCGACTCCTGGCTGGGCGCACACCTCGGCGCGACCCCGTGGAGCGACTTCGGCACCTGGCCGTGGCGCGACGCCCGCTTCGCCGAGTACCACAACCGCGGCCCGGGCGCGCTGGTCACGCCGGACCGCCCGCAGCTGACCCGCGCCGAGGCGGCCGGCCTGACCATCGCGGCGTTACTCGCCGGCGC
>NZ_JBEZGQ010001134.1:0-2489 GCF_040650095.1 Actinoplanes sp. NPDC048791
TTGACGTGGATCGATGTATTGCGCTGAGATGAACGACGTCACCGGTTGTTAACGGTCACATCATCCCAGCGCCCGGGAGGACCCGCCATGCCCATCTCCAGACGTCTGCTGACGGCGGCGGTGACCGGTCTGCTGGCCGGCGCGACGCTGACGGCGGTCACCGCGCAACCCGCGGCCGCCGCCGGGCCCGCGCCGCACTTCCTGATGACAGCGTTCACCAACTCCAGCGAGTCGAACATGTACGTCTACGACTCGTCCAACGCCACGAACTACGACCTGATCAGGGCGAACGCGTACACGCCACCGTCCGGGCTGATCCGCGACCCGAGCATCATGCGGCACACCGACGGGTATTACTACATCGTCTACACGACCAACTGGACCGGGAACACGATCGGCTTCGCCCGCAGCACCGACCACGTGACCTGGACGTTCCTGCGCAACGTGACGGTCGGACTGAACGGCGCGACCGGCAGCACCTGGGCACCGGAGTGGTTCAAGGACACCGACGGCAGCGTCAACGTCATCTTCTCGGCGTCGAGCACCGGGACGGCGGGGCAGTTCCAGCCGTACAAGATCACCGCGACGAACGGTGACCTGTCCGCGTGGAGCGCGCGCACCGCGATCGGCATTCCGGCCAATCACATCGACACCTTCGTGGTGAAGTCGGGCAGCACCTACCACGCGTTCGCGAAGAACGAGACGACCAAATACATCGAGCACGCCACGGCCGGCTCACTGACCGGACCCTGGACCTTCACCGGTACGGGCAACTGGGCGGGCTGGGGCTCCGGACTCGAAGGCCCGGCCCTGGTGCAACTGCCGAACGGATCGTGGCGGCTCTACTTCGACCAGTACGGCGCCGGGCGCTACTACTACGCCGACAGCAGCAACCTGAACACCTGGTCGGCCAAGACCGAACTGCCCGGACTCTCCGGCACCGTGCGGCACTTCACCGTGCTGCGCGAGAACGTCGGCGACAGCACCGCGGTCCCGACCGGCAACCGGTCCCTGCGCTCGGTCAACTTCCCCGACCGGTACGTGCGCCACCGCAACAGCCTCGGCTACCTGGAGCCGGTGAGCACCGCCACCGACCGCCTGGACGCGACGTTCACGATCGGCGCCGGCCTGGCCAACGGCAACTGCTACACCTTCCAGTCGGTGAACCCGGCCGGCCGCTACCTGCGCCACGCCAACAACCGCCTGGTCCTGGCGGCGAACGACGGCAGCGCGACGTTCCGCAACGACGCCACGTTCTGCGGACGGGCCGGGCTGTCGGGCAGCGGGACGTCGTTCGAGTCGTACAACTATCCCGGCTTCTACCTGCGGCACTACAACTACGAACTCCGCATCGACCGCAACGACGGCAGCGCCGCTCTGAAATCGGACGCCTCCTTCACCGTGACCGCGCCGCTGGGCTAGCGCTCATGACCGGCGGTGACTGGAGGGATGGCGGGTTCAGGCAGCGCCGGCCCTCCGTGGAGACTCTCGCCTGGGTCGCGGCGTCGATGGGCCGGGGCAGTCGCATCGTCGGGTGTCGCCGGTTGACCGGTGGCGTCTGCTCCGCCGTGCATCGGCTGACAGTGGAGCGACGTGGCATCCGGACGTTCGTCGTGCTGCGGCAGTACCCGGCCGGGCTCGGCCTGCAGGGGAGCCTGGAGAAGGAGATCGCCAACCTCGGTGTGGTGGCGGGAAGCGGGCTACCGGTTCCGGGCATCCTGGCCACTGATGGTGCCGGGGCTTCGACCGGGGGCGCGCCATCGTTGCTGATGACACGGTTGCCGGGGCAGGTTGACCTCAGTCCGGCGGAACCTCGGGCGTGGCTGACGCGGATCGCGGAGATTGCCGTCCAGCTGCATTCTCTCGATCTCCCCGCGCAGACCTTCAGACCGTGGACAGATTCCTGGATCGCTCCTCCGGGCGAGCTTCAGGTGCCGGTCGACGCACAGAAGCCGGCTGTGTGGAAAGCGGCGTTCGGGGTCATGGCGACGCCGCCGCCGAAGGACACCGCCGTCTTTCTGCACTGCGATCTTCTGCCGGTCAACATGCTGTGGTCGCGCGGGAGGATCACCGGACTGACCGACTGGAACTCCATCCATCGGGGACCGCGTGCGGTCGACATCGGGCACTGCCGGCGATACCTGGCGGCGCTCTACTCGCCCGAGTGGTCGGAGCAGCTCCGGTCGCTCTATGAGTCGATCGCCGGGGTGACTCTCGATCCGTGGTGGGACCTGTACGCCCTGCTGCACTACGACAACAGCGGGCCGAAGTGGATCCGTGGTCAGGTCGCCGGGCGCCGTCCCGTCGATGGGCCCGGCATGACCTCCCGGGTCGAGATCGCTGTCGAGACAGCGCTACGGCGCCTCGGGTGACTGCGCGTTCGGATCAGGCCGCGGCCAAGCCCGCGCTGGTGGCGGCCGGGTGGCACTCGGCGAGCTGGGCTCCGATGACCTCGGGCTCGATCGGCAGGGTCGCCGCGCCGGCGCCCG
>NZ_JBEZGQ010001135.1:0-2488 GCF_040650095.1 Actinoplanes sp. NPDC048791
GGCTCCTCGGCGGTCGCCGCCCTGGAGTCGGCGACGCCCACCGCGTCGTCCGCTCCCCCGGCCGCGGCGGCTGTGCCCGAGGCGAAGGCCCCGGCCGAGGAGGTGGCCCCGGCGCGGCTCGAGATCCCCGCGCTCAAGCTCGACGCCACCGTGGCCGAGGTCGGCGTCGACGCCGAGACCGGTGAGTTCGACGTCCCGCCGAGCGTCGACCGGGTCGGCTGGTACCGCTTCGGCCCGGGAATGACCGCGACAGCCGGGTCGATCGTCGTGGCCGGCCACGTGGACAGCGCCGATCAGGGCAAGGGCGCGTTCTTCCGGCTCAGCAGCCTGGAACCGGGCGACAGAATGACGCTGGCCGGCCCCGGCGGCACCGATCGCGCATTTCAGGTCGTGGCCCGGGAAAGGTACAGCAAGACCCGCATTCCGCTGGACAAGTATTTCGCCCGCGACGGTGCCCCGCGGCTGACGCTGATCACCTGCGGCGGGCCGTTCGACAGCAAGACCCGGCACTACCGCGACAACATCGTCGTGACCGCGGAACCCGTGTCCTGACTGCGGTCTGCCCGCTCGGCCGACGCCGGGCGGGCAGATCAGCGGGTACGCTCACGGCAACGGCCCGTGTCCGCCGTATCCCCCGTTCGGTGGAGGCGGGACATCGGCCGAACGGTGGATGCCGAGGGTTCGGAATGCGACCCATATTTTTGCATTAATTTGACCCTAAGAAAGCCTCAATTTTCGCTGGGAAATTGGTGTGGACGGGCGCTGGCTCTTAACGTCTGCATGCCGGTATTCGGCCGGGCCACCACAGGGGCTCGCGGACCGGCTCATCCGCCAATGAAATGGTTACAGAAGAGGTGCCACCCATGCGAAGGCCGACTTACCGTCGGGCCGCCCAGCGCCGGGGCCCGGACCGTCGCATCATCGCCGCGGTCGCCGTACTGATCGCCTTCGGCGGGGTGATCGGTGTCACCCAGATCTCCAACGCGGACGAGAGCAAGACGGTGGCCTGCGAGGCCCCCGCCGCCGACCCGGCCGCGCCGGCCGGCAAGAGCGCCGCGACCGACCCCAAGGTCGGCACCTACACGGACAAGGACGGCGACGTCCAGCACAAGGGCGACGGGCAGCTGGCCAAGGGTGAGAAGGCCCCCAAGCCGCAGCCGGTCGAGAACTGCACCACCGGGAAGACGACCGCCAAGCAGGTCAACGGGCTGCAGATCCTCGCCAACAGCTGCGAGGACAGCAACCTCGACGCGCACGACGGCTTCCAGAAGGGCGACCGCTGCGTCTCCACCGAGTTCGGTGAGGTCGGCGAGCAGGCCAAGAACCCGACGCTGCTGATCACGGACTTCCCCGAGTCGGTGAAGGCGAACACCCCCTTCACCCTGAAGGTCAGCACCCGCAACCTGGTCCGCGACCGCTTCCTCGCGGCCGGCCAGGGCGGCTACTACGTGGAGAGCTCGGTGCTCACCGCGGAAGGCCTGGTCCGCGGTCACTTCCACACCGCCTGCCGGATGCTCGCCGCCACCAACGAGGCGCCCGACCCGGCCCCGGTGCCCGCGTTCTTCGTGGCCACCGAGGACAAGAAGGGCGGCGCGCAGCCCGACACCGTCACCATTCAGGTCCCGGGCCTGCCGCAGGAAGGCATCGCGCAGTGCGCCTCCTGGGCCGGCGACGGCTCGCACCGGATCCCGATGATGCAGCGCGCCAACCAGACCCCGGCCCTGGACGCGGTGCGCGTCAAGGTCGAGGGCGGCGACGAGGATCCGCCCGCCGAGGAGGAGCCCCCGGCGAACCCGCCCGCTGACAACGGCGGCGGCAACAACGGCGGTGGCAACAACGGCGGTGGCGGCAACAACGGCGGTGGTGGCAACAACGGCGGCGACGGTCAGGGCGACGGTGGCCAGAACAACGGCGGTGGCCAGAACAACGGCGGCGGTCAGGGTGACGGCGACCAGGGTGACGGGGACCAGGGTGACAACGGCGGTGCCGCGAACCCCGGTGCCACCGCGACCCCGAAGACCGAGACCGGCACGACGCCGCCGAAGACCGGCACCGTGACGATCCCGCCGAAGAACGAGGCCGACGCGCCGAAGCCGGCCAAGACCACCAAGCCGGCGCCCGCCCAGGAGCCGGAGAAGGCCGACAACAACGAATCGGCCGGCGACGACTCCGCGAACGACGACTCGGAGAGCCCGGCCCAGGCGGTGGCCGGCAAGACCACCAAGCCCCGCGCCACCCAGGAACCGGCGGCCCAGGTCGTGACGAACGACGACAGCGACGACGGCGCCCCCGACCTGCAGGCTGAGCAGAACGTGCAGACCGGTGACGACTCGAAGCTGGCCCTGACCGGGGCCAACTCGATGACGTTCATCCTGGGCGGCGCGCTGCTGATCCTCTGCGGTGCGGTGGTCCTCGGCGCGACCCGGCGGCGCCGGAACGCGGCCGCGGTCGCCTGCGCCGCCTGCTGCATCGCCGCCGGGCTCGCGGT
>NZ_JBEZGQ010001136.1:0-2487 GCF_040650095.1 Actinoplanes sp. NPDC048791
GGGAGCTCACGGTCGCGCGCGACCTGGCCGACCAGGTCTGCCTGCTCAACGGCCGGCAATGGGCGGTGGGCCCGCCAGGCGAGATCCTCACGGCCGGGCCGCTGCGCCGCACGTACGGCGGCCACGCGGTCGATCTCGCCGACGGCCGTACGGTGCTGGTCGAGAAATGATCGCGCCCTTCACCACGCCGTTCATGGGCCGTGCCCTGGCCGAGCTGGCTCTGCTGGCGCTCATCTGCGGTCCGGTCAGCGTCTTCGTCTTCGCTCGCCGGCTGTCCTTCGTCTCGGACGCGCTGACCCACACCGTCTTCCCGGGCGTCGTCATCGGCTTCCTCGCCGGCGGCGTCGAGGGCATCTTCGCCGGTGCCCTGATCGCCGCCGTGCTCACCGCGGTCGTGCTCACCCTGCTCACCCGGGGCGGGGCGCTGTCCGACGACGCGTCCACCGCCGTCGTGCTCACCGCGATGTTCTCGATCGGGGTCGCGCTCGTGTCGCGCCGTTCGTCGTACACCAATGACCTGACGACGTTCCTGTTCGGCCGGATCCTCACCGTGACCCCGCGGCAGATCGCCGAGACCGCGGTCCTCGCGGTCGTGATCCTCGCTCTGCTCGCCCTCGGCGCGCGGGCGCTGCTGTTCCGTACGTTCGATCCGGCCGGGGCGGCCGCGGCGGGCTACCGGATCGGCTGGCTCGACCTGTGGCTCAACGTGCTGGTCGCCCTGGTGGTGGTCGCCGCGGTCCGGGCGGTCGGCACGATCCTGGTCGTGGCGCTGCTGATCGTGCCCGCCGCGGCGGCGCGCATGCTGACTCACCGCCTGGCGGCGATGGCTCTGCTGGGCACAGTGCTGATCCTCGCGGCCGGCTACGGGGGACTGCTGCTGAGTTGGACGGCCTCCGTCGACTACGGGATCAACCTGACGTCGGCCTCGACCGTGGTGCTGCTGCTCGTGGCCGCGTACCTGATCCTCCTGCCCGTCGGTCTGTTCCGGGCCCGGCTGCGCCGGCCGGTGCTGTCATGAACTGGTGGGATGACGCCCTGCACCGCGCCACCGCCGAGGTGATCCTCGTCGGCGCGCTGGCCGGTCTCATCGGTGTGCAGGTCGTGCTGCGGCGGCTGTCGTTCTTCACGATGGCCCTGACCCACGCGACCTTCCCCGGGGTGGTGGCCGCGTCGATCATCGGCGTCAACATCTTCGTGGGCGGAGTGGCGGCGGGAGCCGTCGTGGCCCTCGGCGTGGCCGCGCTGAGCCGCCGCCAGGGCCAGAACGCGGCCGCGGCCACCGGCGTGGTGCTGTCCGGCGGCTTCGCCCTGGGCGCCGGGCTCGTCGCCACCCAGAACGGCTTCAGCCGCGACCTGTCGTCCTTCCTGGTCGGCTCGGTACTGACGGTGACCCCGCAGGACCTCGTGCTGACGGCGGTGGTGCTCGCCGTGGTGGCCTGCGTCCTCGCGATCGGCGCGCGTCCGCTGCTGTTCACCGGCTTCGACCGCACCGGCGCCCGGGCGGCCGGCTTCGCCACCACGGCCTGGGACGTGGTGCTGCTGTTCACGATCGAGGTGGTCGTGGTGACCGTCGTACCGGCCGTCGGCACGATCCTCGCCCTCGCCCTGATCGTCGCGCCGGCCGCGGCGGCCCGCATGTGGTCGCACCGGCTGCCGGTCATCACCGCGCTGGCCATGGCGTTCGGCGTGCTCAGCGGCCTCGGCGGCCTGTACGTCTCGAGCCGGTGGAACCTGGCTGCGGGGGCGAGCATCACGCTGGTCGCCACCGCGACACTGCTGCTGTCGTCACTGCTGGTCCGGATCCCCGGCCGGGCGGTGCCGGCGTGAGCGAGATGGACGTTGCGCTGGAACGTGCGGTCGCGGTCCTGCGGGGGATGGCGTACGAGCACCGGCTGCACATCCTCGTGCTGTTGCAGGCGGGGGAGTCCACGCCGGCCGTACTGGCCGAGGCGATGCGCACGGATGTCACCGGGGTGGCCCACCACCTGCGGTTCCTGCGCGACGCCCGGCTGGTCCGGCGGGAACGCCGGGGCCGCCACGTCTACTACTCACTCAGCGGCGACCCGACGAAGCGGCTCGTCCGGGAGGTCCTGCACTACGCCGAACGCTTGACCTGAGCCCGGTCTGCTCAGGCTGGGTTGATGTCGTCGGTCAGGGGGAAGAAGCCGGCGAACGGGTCGGCCCAGCCGGGCCACGCCGCGAAGCCGTCGGCGAGCTCGTCGTCGGTGAGCAGGCACCCGGTCAGCCGGGCGGTGATCGCCGCGGCGTCGAGGTTGAGGCCGACCAGTGCGAGCACCGTGCGGCGATCGCCGTAGTAGGGGTCCCAGTCGACGTCGGCCGCCATCCGGCGCAACCCGCTGGTCTCGGGCCACCGCTCGGCCGGTAGCGCGGCCAGCCAGTAACCTGCTCACCGGCCGGGTCGTCGATCCCGATCGGGAAGCCCTCGAGGGCGCGGCCGAGGATGCCCGGGGTCTGCGGATCGTGGCG
>NZ_JBEZGQ010001137.1:0-2485 GCF_040650095.1 Actinoplanes sp. NPDC048791
TCGACCGGCCCGGGCCACGCGGCCGGGGACCGGGCCGGTCCAGCCGGGCGACCGTGCTCTCGACCAGCTCGCGGGTCTCGGCGGTGACACTGCCGCGGCCGTTGAGCACGCGCGACACGGTGGCGATGGAGACGCCCGCCGCCGCGGCGACTTCCCGGACGGTGCTCCGGCCCGTCCGTGTTACATCGCTCTGTTTCACGAAAAGGACCGTAGCAGCGCGACTGAACGGTTGACAGAAGAGTTTCCGGATTGTTTTCTGTCGATGGTGGCGGAACCTCTTGTTCCATCTGTTACAGGGTTGGGGAGCGAGCCATGAGACGGCGAGCGTTCGGGGCGGCGGCCACCGCTGCCCTGTTGGTATTGACCACGGCACCCGCGCAGGCCCACGGCGGCCGGACCCCCGAGGCCCGGGTGTGGGTCACCACTGTCGATCGGGCGGAGCAACTTCACGAGCGGGCCCCGGTCGCGTTCAGCCGCGGTGGCAGCCCGGAGACCACCATCACGATCGACCCGGGCACCCGCTACCAGAGCATGGACGGCTTCGGTGCCTCGCTGACCGACTCCGCCGCCAGCGTGCTCTACCGCCTCGACCCGGCGGCCCGCGAGCAGGCCATGCGGTCGCTGTTCGACCCGCGTTCCGGGATCGGCGTCAGCTTCCTGCGCCAGCCGATCGGCTCCTCCGACTTCACCGCCGCGGCGGCGCACTACAGCTACGACGACGTGCCGGCCGGGCAGACCGACTTCGGCCTGCGGCATTTCAGCATCGACCACGACCGGGCGCAGATCCTGCCGCTGCTGCGCCGGGCCCGGCAGCTCAACCCCGAGCTCAAGATCATGGGTACGCCGTGGAGCCCGCCCGCGTGGATGAAGACGACGGACTCGCTGATCGGCGGGCACCTCAAGGACGACCCGAGGATCTACGACGCGTACGCCCGCTACCTGGTCGCCTTCGTGCAGGCGTACACCCGGGCCGGGGTGCCGATCGACTACCTCACCGTGCAGAACGAGCCGCAGAACCGGCACGACGGCGGCTACCCGGGTGCGGCCGTACCGGTGGCGCAGGAGGCCAAGGTCATCTCGGCGCTCGGCCCGCTGCTGCGCCGGGCCAGCCCCCGCACCAAGATCCTCGGCTACGACCACAACTGGACCACCCATCCCGGCGACGTCGCCACCACCCCGGCCGGTGAGGACCCCGAGACCGACTACCCGTACCGGTTGCTGGACAGCCCGGCGGCGAAGTGGATCGCCGGGACCGCGTACCACTGCTATTCGGGGGACCCGAGCGCGCAGACCGCGTTGCACGAGGCGCACCCGGACAAGGGCATCTGGTTCACCGAGTGCTCGGGCTCGCACGGCCCCACCGACACCCCGGAGCAGATCTTCCGCGGCACGCTGACCTGGCACGCCCGCACCCTGACCATCGGCACCACCCGCAACTGGGCCAAGTCGGTGGTCAACTGGAACATCGCCCTGGACAGCACCGGCGGCCCGCACCTGGGCGGCTGCGACACCTGCACCGGGCTGCTCACCCTGCAGGCCGACGGCACGGTGACCCGCGACGCCGAATACTTCACCATCGGGCACCTGGCGAAGTTCGTCCGCCCCGGCGCGGTCCGCATCGCCAGCACCTCGTTCGGCACCACCGGCTGGAACGGCCAGCTCATGGACGTGGCGTTCCGCAACCCGGACGGCTCCACCGCCCTGGTGGTGCACAACGAGAACGACGACCCGCGCACCTTCGCGGTCGCCGTCGGGGACCGGTCGTTCGAGTACACGCTGCCCGGCGGCGCCCTGGCCACCTTCACCTGGCCCCGCGGTCTCACCTCGGAGCTCGACCTCGTGCCGCTGACCGGGGCCACGGCGACGGCCTCCCCGGCGGGGGAGACCCCGGCGGCCGCGGTCGACGGCGACGGCTCCACCCGGTGGTCCAGCGGCGCCGCGCAGCAGCCGGGCCAGTACCTGCAGGCCGACCTCGGCCGTACCCGCACGTTCCGCCGGGTGGCCATCGACAGCGGCGCCAGCACCGGCGACTACGCCCGCGGCTGGGAGCTCACCGCCAGCACCGACGGCACCTACTGGCGCACCCTGGCCCGCGGTACGGGCACCGGCCAGCTCACCAACGTCGACGTCCGCCCGACCCGGGCCCGCTACCTGCGGGTCACGTCGACGGGCAGCAGCGGAAGCTGGTGGAGCATCGCGGATCTGCGCTTGTACCGGTGATCGCTTGACCCGGCCCCTGGGGCAGGCGGCACCCTGAACGCCTGCCCCAGCGGGCCCGGTCCGACGATCAGGAGAAGTGTGATGGACATCCGTACCCGTGACGTGCCCGAGCTGCACGTCGTCACCGAGCAGCGCAGCGTCGACCAGGCTGCCCTCGAGGCCTGGCTGCCCGGGGCGATGGCCCGGGTCGCGGCGGCCGCCACCGAGGCCGGCGGCGTGCTCGGCACCGGCGCGTGGACCTACCACGACCGCCCCGGGACCGAGG
>NZ_JBEZGQ010001138.1:0-2484 GCF_040650095.1 Actinoplanes sp. NPDC048791
GGCGCGCTCGCGGCCGGCCAGGCCCACCTCGTCCAGCGCCTGCCGGCCCCGGGCGTCGGCGTCGGCGCCGCGCAGCCCGAAGACGACGTTGTCCAGGATCCGCTTCCAGGGCAGCAGCCGGGAGTCCTGGAAGACCACCGACACCGAGCCGGGCACCGCGATCCGGCCGTGGCCGGCGACGTCGCGGTCCAGTCCGGCCAGCGCGCGCAGCAGGGTGCTCTTACCGGTGCCCGAACGCCCGATGAGCGCCACGAACTCGCCGGCCGCGATGTCGAGGTCCAGCCCGTTGAGGACGCCGCCGTTCCTGGTGAAGCTGCGGTGGAGGTTACGGATCCGGACCGCCGGCTCGGTGGTCAGTCCTCGAGCGTCCGTCGCCATGCCAGCACCTTCCTTCCCGTGGCTCGCACGGCCGTGTCGGCCAGGTAGCCGAAGACCCCGTAGAGCACCAGGCCGACGACGATGACGTCGGTCTGGCCGTACTGCTCGGCCAGGGTGATCATGTGGCCGATGCCGCTGGTGGCGTTGTACTGCTCGACCACGACCAGGCCGAGCAGCGACGAGGTCACCGCGAACCGCATGCCGAGCAGGAAGCCGGGCAGCGCCCCGGGCAGCACCACGTGCCGGACGAACTCGCCGCGCCCGATCCCGATGGTCTCGGCCAGTTCGGCGTACCGGCCGTCGATGCCGCGCAGCCCGTTGTGGGTGTGCACGTAGATCGGGATCATGCTGATCAGCGCGATGGTCACGATCTTCATCTCCTGGCCGATGCCGAACCAGGCGATGAACAGCGGGATCAGCGCCAGGGTGGGGATCGAGCGCTTGATCTGGATCGGCCCGTCGAACAGGGCCTCGCCGATCCGGGACAGCCCGGAGAGCACGGCGAGCACCGTGCCGCTGACCACTCCGAGGGCGAGCCCGACCACGGCGCGCTGCAGGGAGGACAGGATGTTGCCGAGCAGGTCGTGCTCGGCCCACTGCTCCCGGAACGCCTGCACCACGTCCCACGGTGCGGTGAGGATGGCCGGGCTGATCAGGCCGGTGGCCGAGCCGGCGGACCAGACGGCCAGCACCAGCAGCGGCCCGATCCAGAAGGCGAAGCGGATCCGGTGGCCGGGGCCGAGCCGGCGGCGGACCACGCGGGCGTCGACCCGGGAGTCGTCGGTGCCGGCCTCGCGCACCTGGTCGACGTGGACGGTGGCGGTCATGCGGCATCACCGGAGACCACCTGGGAACCGGCGGCGTCGGCCTGAACCTGCTCGAAGCGGCGGTCGACCAGCGTGTTCACGTCGATCTTGTCGTGCTTCTGCTCCCGGGCGAGCAGATCGGCGGTCTCCTGGAGCCGGCGTACGGCGTTGTCCCAACTGGCCGGGATGCCCTTGTTCCCGTCGGTGGCGACCACGTCCTTGGCGTCCGCCGCGCTGAGCCCCTGGGTGTCCTGGTAGTAGAGCTCGGCGTACTCGTCGGGGTGCTTGTTCTGCCAGAGCACCGCCTTGGTGCGCACGCTGACGTAGACCTTGAGGGCGGCAGCCTTCTCCGCGTCCTGCACCGCCTTGGTGAGGCAGTAGAGCGTCGAGGCGTCGTCGCGGATGCCGGTGCCGATCGCCACGGCCTGCGGATACCGGGTCTTGTAGACCTTCACGTACTGGGCGCCGAGCGGGGCCACGTCGACGGCCTTGCTGCCCAGCGCCGTCACGTACGCGTCATCCTTGCTCGTCAGCTCGACCAGGGTGACGTCTTTCTGGCTCAGGCCGGCCTTCTGCAGCACCCGCAGCACGAGGGCGCCCTGGGCCTGACCGGCGCTGTAGGCGATCTTCTTGCCGCGGAGGTCGGCGAGCGAGGTGACGTTGACCCCGGGGGCGACGCCCAGCTGATAGATGGGGTGCTCGAGCGGGTCGATGGTGACGGTCTGGAAGACGATCTTGGTGGAGGTGCCGGTCCAGGCGGCGAACAGCGACGGGATGTCGGCGACCGCGCTGCAGTCCAGCTTGTCGGCGCGGAAGGCCTGGATGCTCTTCGGGCCGCCGCTGATGTTGGCCCACTGCACCTTCACGCCGGCCGCGGTGAGCTCCTTGTCCAGCCCGGCCGCCTGGAGGACCGCCTGGATCGACGGGTCGCCGATGCGGATCTCGGTGCCGCTCGCCACCTTGTCCGGCAGTGCGGCGCTCAGCTCCAGCGATGTGCCGGTGTCGCCGCTGCCGCAGGCGGAGGTGACGGACAGGGCCGCTACCAGAGTGGCGATGGCCGTTCTTCGGAGTCTCGTGCTCATGATTTCTTCTCCGGTCGCTCAGAGGACGTGGAAGGTGCCGTCGTGGTAGAGCAGTGGCGCGCTGCTGTCGGCGAGCTCGCCGTCCGCCACCCGGCCGATCACCAGGTGCGAACCGCCGGCCGGATGCCGGTGCTCGATCGAGATCCGCAGCCAGGCCGCCGCGCCGTCCAGCACGGGTTCGCCGGTGGGCAGCCGGCGCCAGCGGGTCGGCGCGGCGA
>NZ_JBEZGQ010001139.1:0-2483 GCF_040650095.1 Actinoplanes sp. NPDC048791
GCGGTCAGGTCACCCTGGCCGATCTGCTGGAGGGTACGCACACAGCGGGCCAGCGGCCGGACGATCAACCGGGCGATGCCGGCCGCCAGCAGCAGGCCGGCCACCGCGCTGACCGCCAGCACGACGATGACCCAGAGCCGGGTGGAGTGGAACAGCTCCTCCGCGCCGGCCTCCTGAGCGGCGGCTTCCTGCACGGTGGCCGCGGACAGTGTGGCCAGGTCGGCCCGCAGGGCGTTGAGCTCGTTCTGTTGCGGGCCCGAGCGCAGCGCCTCCACCGCGGTGCGGTCGCCGCTGGTCACGGCCGGGACGAGCTGGTCGTCAACGAGGGTCTGATAACGCGTCCAGTCGCCCTCGAAGGTGGTGACCGCCGCACGTGACTCGTCGCCCAGCGGGAAGGCCTCGTACTCGGCGGAGGTGGTGGCGACGCCCTGCTCGGCGTCCTTCAGGGCAGTGGCGGCGGCCGAGCGCTGGGCGGGGTCACGGGCCAGGATGAAGTCGTCGGCCGCGAGCCAGGCCAGGTTCGCCGCGCTGCGCAGTTCCCCTATGGTGTTCAGCTCCAGGCTGTGCCCGTACACCGTCTTGACCTGGTCGTTGGTGCGGCTCAGGCTGCTGAGGGCGAAGGCGCCGTCGGCCACGCTGAACGCCGCGATGATCCCGACCGCGATCATGATCTTGGTGCCGACCCGCCGGTCCGTCAGCAGCCGCCAGCGCAGATTGTCCGCCACCCGATCAGCAAACCACCCATCGCGGCCCCGACGAGCCGGAATGCCGCACAAGCGGGTGTGTGACCCCGCTGCTTGTGAGGCGGCACGGCGGCCTGCACCCTGGGGGCATGGAGCTGACAGACCCGGACCGGACGGCCGAGGCCGAACCGGTCCGCATCGGGCTGGCGCTCGGCGGCGGGGCCGTGCGCGGTGCGGCCCACATCGGGGTGCTGAACATTCTCGACAAGGCCGGCCTGGCCCCGTCGGTGATCACCGGCTGCAGCGCCGGCGCCCTGGTCGGCGCGCTCTACGCGGCCGGGATGAGCACGCCGGACATCTCCGCGCTGGCCCGCACCCTGCACTGGACGCGCCTGGTGCGCCCGAGCATCACCGGCCGGTCACTGTTCGAGACGTCGCGGCTGGGCACCTTCCTCGACAAGACCCTCGACGGCCGCACCTTCGCCGACCTGGCCCTGCCGTTCGCCACGGTGGCCTGCGAGCTCACCACCGCCCGGCGGGTGGTGCTGGACGAGGGCCCGGTGGCCAGCGCGGTCCTGGCCAGCTCGGCCATCCCGGGGGTCTTCCCGCCGGTCACCCGCGACGACATGCTGCTGGTCGACGGCAGCCTGGTCGACATGGTCCCGGCCGCCCTGGCCCGCAGCATGGGCGCCGACATCGTGGTGGCGGTGGACGTGTCCGGCCCGCTGCCGCGCCGCCCGCCGAAGACGATGGTGCAGATCATGGTGGCGGTCAGCACCCTGCACCCCGGCGTCGAGGGACAGCTGGCCCGCGACGCGGACCTGGTGCTGACCCCGGACGTCGACGCGTACGCGTTCTGGGAGCTGTCCCGGATGAGCGAGTTCGAACAGGCCGGCGAGGCCGCCGCCGAGGAGTCCCTGCCCCTGGTGCAGGCGCTGGTGCAGGTGGCCGAGGCCCGCGCGGCCTGGCGCAACCGGCAGCGCCCCTGAGGTCTGCGCCGGCCTGAGGTCAGTCCGGCAGCCGGGCCTCGGGCAACCGCTCGACGATCTCCTGCACGGTCTGCGCAGGCGTCTGGTGCGACGTGTCGAGCCACAGCCCGAGGCGCGGGGCGTCCATGCGCAGGGCGTGGTCCAGGGCAGCGACGGTCCAGTCGCCGTACCCCTTCTTGGTCCGGGTCCGCTCGCGGTGGGCCAGGACGTCCGGGCGGGGCGCGAGGACGACGACGAAGCGGGGCCGGGTGGTGAACAGGTCGACGTAGCGGGCGAGGTCGGGCCCGAGGATCATGTCCTGGACCACCGCCGTGAAACCGGCCCGCGCATAACCGTCGGCCATGGCACCCGTGATGACGACGGCCGCGGCAGGCGATGCGTGCACTGGAGCCTCCCGGCGGCCGGACCTCGACGCTGCGCGGCCCACGCTAGGTGACAGACTTGCGGGCATGGGGTTGTTCACGCCGGCGCAGGCCCGCACCGAGCTGGCCAAGCTGCGGCCGGTGCTCGACGAGCTTGTCGTCGTCCGGGCCGACATGGTCGAGCTGTCCGCCGCGCTGGCCGTCGGGGGCACGCCGACGGCGCTGGGCGGGCTGCCCGAGCAGAAGGCCGCCGAGGCCCGGCTCAATGAGCTGATGACCGAGGTGCAGGAGACCGGGGCCGAGCTCAAGGGCGTCGCGCCGCTGCTGGTCGACTTCCCTGCCGACCTCGACGGGGTGCCGGTGCTGCTGTGCTGGCTCGAGGGTGAGACCGAGCTGGGCTGGTACCACCGCCTCGACCTGGGCTTCGCGGGCCGGCGCCCGCAGCCCAG
>NZ_JBEZGQ010001140.1:0-2475 GCF_040650095.1 Actinoplanes sp. NPDC048791
CAGCCGCCGGCGCCCGTCGTGGAGGTGCCGGTGACCTGCGCGCCGGTGGTTGACGCCAGCCGGGCCGTCTCGCTGCCGAGATAGCCGCTGGCGCCCTCGCCGGCGAGATCCACGACACCCTCGCCCAGGGCTTCACCAGCATCATCACCCTGCTCCAGGCGGCCGATCCGGCGCTGGCCGACGAGCGGCTCGCGCTGGCCGTGCGGACCGCCCGGGAAAATCTGGCCGAGTCGCGGGCCCTGGTCGCGGCGCTGGCGCCGGCCGCGCTGGCGACCGGCTCCCTGCCCGATGCGGTACGCCGTCAGGCGACCCGTTTCGCCGAGGAGACCGGCATCCCGGCGACCTTCCGCCGCACCGGCGACACCCGGGCGTTGCCGACCGTCGTGGAGGTCGTGCTGCTCCGCGCGGCCCAGGAAGCACTGGCCAACGTCCGCCGCCACGCGAACGCCCACGAGGTGGCTGTGCTGCTCGCCTTCGGTGCGGACAGCGTCCGGCTCGTGGTGCGCGACGACGGCCGGGGATTCGACACCGCGGCCACGACCGGCTTCGGGCTACCCGGCATGCGGGCCCGCGCCGAACAGGTGAACGGCACGCTCATCGTGCACAGCGACCCGGACACGGGAACCCTCGTAGAAGTGGAGGTGCCGGCATGACGGGCAGCGTGATCCGGTTGATTCTGGTCGACGATCATCCGGTGGTGCGGCACGGCATTCGCGGCATGCTCGAGGCCGAGCCGGACCTGAGCGTCGTCGGTGAGGCTTCGTCCGGGCCCGAGGGCGTGGCGCTCGCCGCCGAGCTGCGGCCGGACATCGTGCTCATGGACCTGCGGATGCCCGGTGGCGACGGTGTCGAGGCGACCGCGCAGATCGTGGCCACTGTGCCCGGTGTACGGGTGATGGTGCTGACCACGTACGAGTCGGATCGTGACATCCTGCGGGCGATCGAGGCCGGTGCCGGGGGTTATCTGCTCAAGGACGCCTCGCCGGCGGAGCTGGCCGAGGGCGTCCGGGCCGCCGCCCGCGGCGAGACCGTGCTCGCGCCCAGCGTCGCCTCCACCCTGGTCCGGCAGGTCCGCAGCCCCGCGCCGCCCGCGCTCTCCGCCCGGGAGACCGAGGTGCTGCGCCTGGTGGCGCGGGGACTGACCAATGCCGACATCGGCCGGGAGCTGTTCATCACCGAGGCCACCGTCAAGACGCACCTGCTGCGCGCCTTCGCGAAGCTGGACGTCGCCGACCGCACGGCCGCGGTCACCCGGGCGATGAGCCACGGCCTGCTGTGAGCCGCCGCGGGACGGGTCAGCGTTCGGTGTGGCGCTCCACGAAGGCCAGAGAGGTCTGGGCGACCTCCAGCCAGCCGCTGTCGATGGTCAGTGCGTGGCCGCGCCCGGGGATCTCGGCGAACTCGGTGATGCCCGGGTTCTTCAGCTGCTGCTTGTAAGTGGCGTCCGAGATCGACCGCGGCACGGTGTGGTCCTTCTCGCCCGAGATGATCATCATGGGCCCGCGGTACGGGTTCTCCGTGTCCACCTTCACCTCGGTCCACGGGTTCAGGTTGGCCGTCGCCGCCTGGAACAGCGGGGCACCCGGCGCCGGCACGCAGTACGTCTCGTACAGCTCGTGGGCCTCCTCCTCGCTGACCGCGTTGGCGAACGCGTACCGGAACTGGTCGTAGGTCAGCGGTACGGCCTTGTGCCTGTTCGCCGGGTTGGTCAGCACCGGCGCGGCCGACCGCAGAGCCGAGATCGGCAGCGGCAGCACCCCGCGGAACGGGGCCGCGTCGATCGCCACGGTCGCCGCCGACAGTCCCCGGCCCGCGACGATCTGCGCGAGCAGCCCGCCGAACGAGTGGCCGACCACCGCCGGCTGCTTGTCGAGCTTGCCGATGACCTCGGCATAGTGGTCGGCGACCTGCCCGACAGTCTTGTCGGCGAAGACCTCGGGGTGCGCGTTGGCCTCGGCCACGGTCTCCGGGTCGTCCGGCCAGCCGGGCGTGATCGGGGCGTAACCGGCCGCCCGGAAGACGTCGGCCCACCGGTCCCAGCTGCTCGGCAGCAGCCACAGTCCGTGGATGAAGACGACCGGGGTCAGCCCGGTCGCGTTGACCTCGGCGATGTCGGTGAGGGTGTGGGCCGGGATGACGGTCGCGGGATGCTCGGACATGCGCTGCTCCTTCGTGGTGGGCCACGCTTCGGCCTCACCGTAGGACCGGCCGGCGGCGGGCAGCTATACGTCACCTGACGTAAGAGCGGGCCGGAGTGCGCGGTTCAGCTCGGTGCGGGAGGTGATGCCCAGCTTCGGGAAGATGCGGTAGAGATGGGTGCTGATCGTGCGGTGCGACAGGAACAGCCGCTCACCGATCTCCCGGTTGCTCAGGCCGGCCGCGGCCAGCTCGGCGATCTGCAGCTCCTGCGGGGTGAGCCCGTCGCGCGCGTCGGTGCGGGGCCGGACCCGTTCGCCCGCTGCGCGCAGCTCGGCC
>NZ_JBEZGQ010001141.1:0-2474 GCF_040650095.1 Actinoplanes sp. NPDC048791
GCTGCTGCCGCCGCGCCGGGTGCGCGCGGCGGACCGCGCGGAGCCGCGACCCCGGCCGGTCGGCGAGAAGCTGGTGCGGATCGGCGTCGGCGAGAACACCGTACGGCTTCCGCTGAACGGCCTGGCCGAGGCCAACACAGTGGCTCAGGCGAACACCGTGGTGATGTCGATCGTGCCCGCGGTGCTGGAGGAGGACGAGCAGCGCACCGCCGCCGAGGAGAAGGCCCGGCGCCGGCGCCTGCTGCGCCAGTTCCTGCCGCTGGTGGCGGTCGCGGCCGTGCTGGCCGGGGCGAGCTGGCTGTCGTTCACCACGTCGAGGGCCACGCACGACACCGTGGTGACCGCACTGTCGGCGGCGCCGCCGGGCCCGGTCAACGCGGCCGGCAACCGTACGGTGCGGGTGTCGGCGACCGGGCTGGTCGCCTCGGACGGGCCGTACACGCTCAGCGTGACCGGCCCGTCGGGGGCCGCGACGGTCAAGCGCACGGTCTCGGTCACCGGGGACGGGACCTGGAGCGAAGCGCTGAGCCTGCCGGGCGCGCAGCGGATGCGGGTGAGCCTCTACCGGTTCGGGGACACCACCGCCTACCGCACCCTCTACATCAGCGCCGTAGACTGACGCGGACACGCGACTGGCGGCATCGAGGATGGGGACCACCATCGGGGAGCTCGCCGTGGGGGCCGTCCGCCTGGGTGCCCACGCCGGAGTGAAAGCTGTATGTCCGTAGAGCATGAAGCAAGGCTGCTGCCCGGCAAGCCGGTGGCCGACGAGGTCCTGGCCGACGTCGCGCAGCGGGTGACGAAGCTGCGCGAGGCCGGTGTCCAGCCGTCGCTGGCGACCGTGCTGGTCGGCGACGACGACGCCAGCGCCGGATACATCCGGATCAAGCAGCGCCAGGCCGCCGAGCTGGGTTTCGTCTCGCCGCATGTGCACCTGGGCGCGGACGCGACGCAGGACGACCTGCTGCGGGCGATCGACCAGCTCAACGCCGACCCGGCCGTGCACGCCCTGCTGATCCAGTACCCGCCGCCGGCACACATCGACTACGACGCGGCGCTGCTGACCGTCGACCCGGACAAGGACGTCGACGGCATGCACCCGCTCAACCTGGGCCGGATGTCGGTGGGCCTGCCCGGGCCCCGGCCGTGCACCCCGGCCGGCATCGAGGCGCTGCTGGCGTACCACGACGTGCCGGTCGCCGGTCGCGAGGTGGTCATCCTGGGCCGGGGCGCGACCATCGGGCGCCCGCTGGCCATGATGCTGGCGCAGAAGCGGCCGACCGCGAACGCCGCCGTGACGGTCGTGCACACCGGTGTGCCGGACTGGCAGCGCTACACCCGGCGGGCCGAGATTCTCATCGCCGCCGCCGGCGTGCCCGGCATCATCCAGCCCGAGCACGTGAAGCCGGGCGCGACGGTCGTCGGTGCCGGGGTGCGCTACGAGGGCCGGCGGCTGCTGCCGGACGTGGCCGAGGAGGTCGCGCGGGTCGCCGGGGCGATCACCCCGCGGGTCGGCGGCGTGGGCCCGACGACCGTGGCGATGCTGTTCCGCAACGCGATCGAGGCGGCCGAGAAGGCTAGCCGCTGAACCGCGCGCTCGCCGCCATCGCCTTGTACGCCGCCAGCGACTCGGCGTCGGTGTCGATGCGCCACTTCTCCTCGTACCCGGGGTGGGTGTCGGTGTCGAACCAGGTCACCGCGCCCACCGCCGGGTGCGCCTCCACCCAGCGCGCGAAGAGCGTGATCCAGTCGGCCTTGGTACGGCCGCCCCGGTCCACCGAGCCCACCTCGGTGATCATGATGGGCTTGCGCGCGGCGTACGCCCGGTAGATGCCGGCGAACAGCTTGTCCGGGGTCTCGCGGTGCAGGTTGTAGCCGGAGACCCCGACCCAGTCGACGTACTCGTCGCCGGGGTAGAGCGCCGCGAAGGTGTTCCACTCCGCGGCCGGGTCGGAGTTCCAGTTCGGGCTCCACACCCAGGACACGTTGGTGGCCTTCTCCTCGGCGAAGATGCGGTGCAGGCGCCGCCACGCGGTCACGTACGCCTGGCCGTCCTTGCCGTTGCGCGCGGCACTCCACTTGTACCAGTCGCCGTTCATCTCCCAGCCCCAGCGCAGCAGCACCGGCCGGCCCTGGCCCTTGAGCCGGCGCGCGGCCCGGGCGATGACCGCGTCGCTCTTCCCGGAGTTGATGTCGGTGAGCGGGCAGCCACGCCAGGACACCATTGGGGTGGCCTTGGCCGGCAGGCCCTCGACCGCCTGCGGCAACGTGTCGGTGAAGTCGTAGAAGACGTGCACGATGCGCTCGTCGCGACCGAGCTGGTTGCGGCGCAGCGCGAGGCTCTCGGTCAGCGATTTTCCCTCCAGCCCCAGGTAGGCGCCGAGCATCGCCTTGCCGGGCCGGAACGGCACCGGTCCGCCGCCCTTGGTGATCACCGCCGGCGTGGGGCTCGTGCTGGGCTTGGCCGACGCGGC
>NZ_JBEZGQ010001142.1:0-2473 GCF_040650095.1 Actinoplanes sp. NPDC048791
CTGGCCGGCTATGCGTGGTGGACGCTCACCGCCGCCGTCTCGGCCTGGGCGGTCGCCATCGTGCTGGCGGTGCTGGGCGACCGCGGCGTGGCCACCGGCGTGGGCCTCGCGGCGGGCATCGGCCTGTCGATCGCCGGAGGTTTCGTGGCAGCCCGGTGGATCTCCACGAACGACTGGCCGCTGTGGTGATTGTCCAGCTCTGCACCCCCTTGTCATCGACGAACCGTGCCCCTGTGGTGGCGCAGCGCACTCGGCCTTGACGAACGTCGCGCGGCTGGGCACGCTCGGCCTCATGGCCCACGTACCGCAACGGCTCGACCCCGATCGTCGCCGTCGCCGACTGGAGCTTCTGGCCGCACTGGCCGATGCCAAGTCCGCCCGCGAGCACAGCCAGCCGCAACGCCTGCGCGGCGCCCGGCTCCGCGAACTGATCGCGAATCGCCGCCGCCACGCCAACTGAGCTACTCCCTTCGGGGCGTGGCGCGGCATCAGCGGCGCACCACCGGCTACCGTCAGGCGCTGAGGACCGCAGGTTTCGTGGGGGGATTCGTGTCGACTTTCGCTGCCGCCGTCGCCCGGGGCAAGAACGGCTGGACGGCCACCGAGCTCCAGCTCACCGGCGTCGCCGACCTCGACGAGGTGGTGGACCGGCTGCGTGACGCCGAGCCGGACGCCGAGTTGTCGCTGTTGTTCGCCGAGGCCGACGACCAGTATCTGGTGATCCTGCGCCTGGACGAGGGCGAGGACGTCCGGGTGTTCTGCTCCGACTCGGCGTTCGCCGACGAGTCGCGGCTCGGGGCTCTGCTGCTCGCCGACGTCGAGACACCGGCGCTGGAGCTCGACGACCTGGCCGCACCAAGCGCCGATGACGACGACGAGGACGACCGGCCGGCCGCCGACCCCGACGCCGACCCGGTGGGCGACGTCGAGCTGCTCGCCGACCTGGGAGTCAGCTCGCACCGGCTGCTCACGCTGTGCGGGCTCGAAGGCATGCTCCCGGCCGACGTGACCGCGGAGATCTGCCAGCAGCTCGGCTGCGGCGACGAGCTGGAAGAGCTGCGCGAGGTCTGATGCTCCGCCCGCAGCACGAGACCTGGATGCGACGGGCGCTGTCCGTCGCGTCCGCCTCGGCGGAGGACGTGCCGGTGGGTGCGGTCGTCTACGACCCGGACGGCGTCGAGCTGGCCGCGGCCGGCAACGAACGCGAGCTGACCGGCGACCCGACCGCGCACGCGGAGATCATCGCGTTGCGGCGGGCCGCCGTGCTGACCGGCAGCTGGCGGCTGACCGGCTGCACCCTCGTGGTGACCCTGGAGCCGTGCACGATGTGCGCCGGGGCGCTGGTGCTGGCCCGGGTGTCCCGGCTCGTCTTCGGCGCCTGGGAGCCGAAGACGGGCGCGGTGGGCTCGCTCTGGGACGTGGTCCGGGACCGCAGGCTGACCCACCGGCCCGAGGTCTACGCGGGCATCCTGGAGGACGAATGCGCCACGCTGCTCCGGGACTTCTTCCGGTCCTAGGCTTTTCTCCCGGTCTCAGGCGATGGCGGTGTCCAGGCCGATCTGCACCATGTCGGAGAAGCCCTGCTCACGCTGGGCGGAATCCATCTTGTCGCCGCGCTTGATGTGGTCGCTGACGGTCAGGATGGTCAGCGCCTTGGCGCCGTACCGGGCCGCGATCGTGTAGATGGCCGCCGACTCCATCTCGACGGCGAGCACGCCGTAGTCGGCCAGGGTGTCGTACAGGTCCGGCCGGTCGGTGTAGAAGGCATCCGCGGCCAGGATCGGGCCGACCCGCAGCGCGACGCCGCGCCGGTCGGCGACATCGGCCGCGGTACGCAGCAGCGAGAAGTCCGCCACGGGCGCGTAGTCGACCAGCCCGTCGAACCGCACCCGGTTCATGTTCGAGTCGGTGGCGGACCCGATCGCGGCGATGACGTCACCGAGGTTCAGGTCCATGGCCAGCGCCCCGCACGACCCGATCCGGATCAGCGACCTGGCGCCGTACTCGTTGATCAGCTCGTGGGTGTAGATCGAGGCCGACGGCATGCCCATGCCGGACCCCTGGACGGAGACCCGCACGCCCTGCCAGGTGCCGGTGAAGCCCAGCATGCCCCGCACCTGCGTGTAACAGACGGGATCGGTCAGGAACGTCTCGGCGATCCACTTCGCCCGCATGGGGTCACCCGGTAGGAGGACCCGCTCGGCGATGTCGCCCGGCTGCGCGCCGATGTGCACACTCATGGTCGAGATCCTGCCAGGCGGGTGCGGCCGAGGTGCCACGACCTCGCGCTTTGCCCGGGTGGGTAACCCGGCGGCGGACCCGGTGAGCCATCCGGTAATCTACTGCGCGGTGGTGTGTCCGAGCGGCCTAAGGAGCACGCCTCGAAAGCGTGTGAGGGTGCAAGCCCTCCAAGGGTTCAAATCCCTTCACCACCGCCAGCAAGCAGGGCAGACGCCCGGTGACTCCGCGTGAG
>NZ_JBEZGQ010001143.1:0-2470 GCF_040650095.1 Actinoplanes sp. NPDC048791
GCGTCGGCCCGGCCCTCACCGGGCGTCGCCGGCAGGTGCCGGACCCCCTGCACGACGTCGTTCGGCGCCGAAGCGCGGCGTCAGCACCGCGACGGTCCATTCGCGAGCCAGATCCTCGGACTCGTGCAGCAGGACCGGGTACGGCCCGGCCGGCAGCTCCGGCGGGTGGGTGGCGACGACACCGACCACCGCGACGGCCGCCAGCTTCGCCACCGGAGCGTCTCAGGAAGGCCGGCCGGCCCGGGCGACCAGTGCCGCCGCGATGTCACGGACCTTGCGGTTGCCCTGCTGGGAGACGCCGATGAGGATCTGGATCGCCTCCTCCGGGGTGCACCGCCGCTCGCCCATGATGATGCCCTTGGCCTGCTCGATGACGGCCCGGCTCTCCATCGCCAGCTGCATCTGCTGGGCCAGGGTGACCTGCACGTCGTAGACGTGGGCGTTGCCCAGGGCCGCGGCGGCGTACGCGGCGAAGGTCTGGGCGAGCGCGACGGCCTCGTCGTCGAAGGCGTCCGGCGCGGTGGAGTAGACGTTGATCGCCCCCGTGACCCCCTCCTCCACGGGCAGCCCCACGGCCAGGGCGCTGCGCACACCGGCGTCCACGGCCCGGGCGGCCCAGTCGGGCCAGCGGCTCTCGCTGTCGGTGTGCGGGGTGGCCAGGGTCTGCAGGGAGGCCGCGGCGTCCAGGCACGGGCCGTGTCCCTGCCGGTACTGCGCCTCGTCCAGGTCCAGGGCGAGCTCGGCGGTGAAGGCGGCGGTGGCCGGGCCGGTGGGGCGTACGAGGGTCACGGAGACCGCGTCGGCGCCCGGAACAGTGGCTTGGGCCAGCTCCGCGACGATCGTCAGCACGCCCTCGAGGTCCGTCTCGCCGAGCTTGATCCGGCCGAGCCGGGCGAAGGCCTCGGTGGCGGCGGGCCGGTGCGTCTCGGACATCAGCGGTCTCCTTGCCGGCCGCGGTCGGCCAAGGTCACACGCTACCCCCTCGACGGGCCGGCAAAGTTGAACCGGTTCAAGCGTTTTTCGGACAGGCCCCGGAGGCCGGGCGCAGACTGCTGTCATGCGGATCGGAATCATCGGCGCCGGTGAGCTGGGCGGATCGCTGGCCGAGTGGTGGACCCAGGCCGGTCATGACGTCGTCGTCAGCTCCTCGCCCGCCGCCACGACCACTGTCACCGCGACGGACGCCGCCACTTTCGGTGACGTCGTGCTGTTCGCCCCGGACTGGGCGACCGCGCACACCCTGATCGACGCCACCGCGGGCGCGCTGAGCGGCAAGCCGGTGCTGGACGCCACCGACCCGGTGATCTGGGACGGCGGCTACCAGCGGGCCGTGCCGGGCGACCTCAGCGGCATCGAGACCCTGGCGACCTGGGCACCCGACGCGCACTGGGTCAAGGCGCTCAACACCTGCACGCCCAGCGTGCTGCGCCGGCGCCGCGGCCGGGACCCGCTGCTGGCCGAGTTCATCTGCACCGATCACCGGGACGCGCGCAGTGCGGCGACCCGGCTGATCCAGGACCTCGGCTTCGCGCCGTTCTTCGCCGGCGGGGCGAGCAACGCCTGCCTGACCGAGGCCGGCGGGCCGCTGCGGATGCGGGAGATCGATGTGGCCGACGCGACGGCGGTCTTCGCCGAGGCGGTCGGCTCCGCGCGGTGAGCCGGCGCGTCACGAGGGTCCGCTACGCCTGCGCGGCGAGGGCCGCTTCCAGGGCGGTCGCGTGCGGATGGGTGATGTCCGGCAGCACGCCGCTGCCCTCCCAGTTGCCGCCGGTCACCGCGTCGCGGACCTCGGCCTCGGGCAGGAAGCCCAGCACCTGCGGAGTCAGCCGGACCGGCGTCACATGGTCGGCCGCGCCGCGGGTCGGCTCGCCCACCACGGTCGCGCGTCCCCGCACTTGCAGGTGATACGCCAGCGCCTCCGCCGAGGAGTATGTCCGCGGGCTGGTCAGGACCAGCAACGGCTGGGTCAACGCGCTGCCGGGCGGGGAGTCGTTGGTCCACCACTGCCGGCTGCGGTCCCGGTAGAGCACGTCGGACAGCTGCTGGGCGGCGTCACCGAGCAGCGGGCCCGCGACCGCCGCCAGGGTGGCCGGGTCACCGCCCCCGTTGTCATGCAGGTCCAGCACCAGCCGGGTGGAGTCGCGGGCGAGGGTCAGGGCGGCGTCGAGGTACGGCCGGGCGATCGCGTACGGCTCGAGCGCGTCCAGGGTCAGCACGCAGGTGCCGTCGTCCAGTCGCCGGACGGAGGTGACGCCCGCGGCCTTGCGCCGTACCAGTGCGGGGTCCGGCGGCGGCCAGCCGTTGGGCTCGTCGTCGGCCTGCTCCGCCCCCGCGGGGTCGAAGTGCAGCTCCAGGTGCCGGGAGTGGACGTTCGCGCATTTCTGCAGGGCCCGGCAGCCGGCCGCGTCGTCCGGCTCGTGGCGGCCGGCGAAGGCTGCAGCGAGGTCGGTGGTGTGCCCGTCTAGCCGGG